>JASUSV010000070.1 GCA_030445865.1 Clostridia bacterium | reverse complement strand
GTCTCAGTGGCCGGCCTCGGACATCCTGTCCTCGGCCCCGCCACCGGGCTCGGTCTCGCCAACGGCTCGCAGGGCTCGCCCAAAGTCGCCTTACGCCAGCATCCCCGGCATTTTCGTACTTCTTTCGGAAGCACCTTCGGTGACACTTTAAACTAAATCGCCCTCCGCTTATATCCCCCAGCCTCAAATCTAGCAAGGTTATCATCCCCTTCTTCCATCACCTGCAGCAGCGCAGCCGCCTTATGCAACGTTTCCTGGTATTCTGCTTCGGGGTCGGAATCGGCCACGATGCCCGCCCCGGCCTGGACGTAAGCTTGGCCGCCGGAAAAGACCAGGGTGCGGATGGCAATGCAGGTGTCCAGGTTGCCGTTTAAACCCAGGTAACCGACGGCACCGGCGTAGGGGCCGCGACGAGTCGGCTCCAGTTCTTCGATGATTTCCATGGCCCTTACCTTGGGGGCGCCGGAAACGGTCCCGGCCGGAAAACAGGCCATAAGGGCGTCCAGCGCTTCTTTCCCCGGAGCCAATTTACCGGTAACGCTGGAAACTAGATGCATAACATGGGAGTAATTTTCGATTTGCATAAACTGGGGCACCATGACGGTTCCCGCCTGCGCCACACGGCCAACATCGTTGCGACCTAAATCGACCAGCATCAAGTGCTCGGCCCGCTCTTTCTCGTTGGCGGCCAGCTCGCGGGCCAAAGCCTGGTCTTCTTCCGCATTCCGCCCCCTGGGCCTGGTTCCGGCAATAGGACGATTTTCGATTTCCCCGTTTTCGACCCGCACTAGCATTTCCGGCGAAGAGCCTGCAAGTTGCACGCCGGGAAAATTAAGGTAAAACATATAGGGTGAGGGATTGAGGGAGCGCAAGTTACGGTATACCTTAAAGGTATCTCCCCGGAAAGAAACGCTCATCCTTTGGGATAA
Organism: Clostridia bacterium; assembly: GCA_030445865.1. Classification (GTDB taxonomy): domain Bacteria; phylum Bacillota; class DSM-521; order Neomoorellales; family Neomoorellaceae; genus JASUSV01. The sequence goes on along the minus strand of JASUSV010000070.1, from coordinate 7,160 downwards.
AACTACCTGCAGAACGTCGCCGGCGGCAATGTACTCTTTAATGCGCCTTACTTTAGCTATAAATTCTTCCCGGGTCATATTGAAGCAGCACCCCCTTTCTTCCTGGTGCGGCATTAAAAACTGCGGGTCTATACCGGCTTCCGCCTGGTGAGCCATGGCCCCGGCCTGCGCAAGGCCTGGTTTTGTTTTGCCTCCGGCAATCTCCCGGCAGATCGCCTTTACCCTTAAGGCCGCCGCCCGGTAAGCTTCCTCTCCTCCGGTGGTGTGGACCAGGCAGAGCACTTTCACCGTGCGCCGTAAGTGGTCGTATATAAGGTAAAACCTGTTTAGAAAGAGATAGGCATCAGGTAGGCCAAGGTCATCCCGTGCCTTTTCCGGCAGGCGCTCAAGAAAGCGCACCAGGTCGTAACCGAGATAGCCCACCAGGCCGCCGCTGAAACGCGGTAGACCTTCCTGGGAAGCCAGGGTTAAACGGTTTAAGTACTGGCGCAAAAAATCGAAGGGATTGCCTTTAAATTGAAATTCCTCATGTCCGGAGGCGCCACGGATAACAGTTATCCCTCCCCTGCTGGTAAAGGACAGAATGGGATCAAAGCCGATTATGGAATAACGGCCCAGGCGCTCTCCGCCCTCAACGCTTTCCAAAAGAAAACTTCCGGGACTGCCGTAAGCAAAACGCAGATAGAGCGAAATAGGCGTCTCGGTATCGGCCAGGGTTTCTTCCCACACTGGAGCTAATACATAGGCGCAAGTCTGTTCCGGGAAGGCTTCTAAACCGAGCTGCAACGGTTATACCCCCTTATAGAAAAATAAAAGCCACGGCTCAAAATGAGCCCTGGCTTAACGGCTCCACTTTCTTTTTTCCAGGCTCACCTCAAGCTCTCCTCTCCTCAAACTCCGCTCAGCTCAGCTCGACAATTATTCAATTTGTTTTAAGCTTACTACAGCAGGCTCGTCCCTGTCAAGAGAAAAATTGACTGGCGTACCCCCAATTTTTCGGCCTGCTTTGGCTTACGCTCGCTCTAGAATCCTCGCGGGTAGGACTTTCGCTCAGGCTCAGGGCTTAAGGCGGACTTCCCGGCAAATTTAAAGGGGAAGGAACCTCGCCTTCAAGCCAAAGCAGGCCTCCCCCAGCGAAAACTGGGGATAACCCCGAAAATTGTGTTCTGAATAATGCCCGCGCCTAACCCGGCTTCTAAGTTCCTACCGGGCATACCCGTAGACATTTACCGTAGCAGAAAGCCTGAAGGCGATTGGTCCTGCATGTCTTTATATCAGTACGGCTCACAGGGTCATACCACATCATCTCTTCTACGGTAAGATTCTCGCTTATTTTTAGGGCGCCAGTTCCACACTGCTTTACACATGCCATACACGATCTTCCTTTGCAAAGCTTCTCTTTTAACAAAGGGGTTGGCTCCAATTCTGCGGCCGTTATTAAAGCCGTAAAGCGAACCCTGGGCCCATACTTCGGGGTAACTACGACGTTATTAAACCCGAACTCCCCTAATCCGGCCCTTGTAGCAGCATGGCGCATAGAGAAGATACCAACCTGACCCGGGACCCGATCCTGTATATCTTTATAGGGGCCGTACGTAGGGGGAAAATATATCGTAGGTATGCCCCTGTCTTCCAGAAAAAGGGTGAGTAAAAGGGCAATCTGCTCCAAACGTTGATTGATTGTATCGTAACCGGTAACCTGGTAAAAGTACCTTTGCAGGTATTCCTGCCTGAAGTCGCCGGTTATAATTTGTGAATCTTTTAATAGGGTGTGGTAATTAATTATCCTTTTGGGTATGGGTATACCTATGACGATTACGTTCTGGGCCTCTGGTAAAAAATCTAGCGGGTGGTGCCCCTGCGGGGCCCCTTTAAACCTTTCTACCGGGGCTACGCCAAAAAGCCTGGCTCCTTCTTTTTTGGCCAGCGTTTCTAGTTCCTCTGCGAGCGTTCTCATGCTGTTCTCCTCTCGGAATTACACCATGTATGACTAAATTTTAAATTAATTTTGTACTGTTGTAAAGGCTATGATAGAGACAGCAACCATTCTAGTTGAAAAAAGGCAGAGAGCCAGACCCTGCTTCCGGGCCTCTAAAAAAGAAGCCCAGGTGGCGCAACAGGTTGTGCAGCAGAGCGGCAATCAAATTGTTCACCGGCACCGTCAGGATGACAGCCTCTCCCAGATACCCGGGACTTTCCCTATAACTCCTGTAGTATCTGATTTTTCTGCTCGTAATAATCCATCCATGCCGGTAACCAAAAGCACGTTTCCATGGCCACGTCGGTCCCTGCCGCCCCTATGGCAATACCCACATCGGCGGTCGCCAGGGCCGGGGCATCATTGATGCCGTCCCCCACCATGGCCACCACCAGGCCTTCTTGCTTCAAACGACGGATGGCCTCCATTTTCCCTTCCGGTAAAACCTCCGCCTGATATTCCTCCATTCCCAGTTCCCTGGCCACGGCCCGGGCCACCTGCTGGTTGTCACCGGTGAGCATGACCACCTTGCGTACTCCGGCGGCCTTCAACCCGGAAACCAGATTTTTCGCTTCGGCCCGAATTTCGTCGGCAATGCTTACCGCTCCCCATATTTCCTCCCCTATGGCCACTAGGACGACTGTCCGTCCGGCAGACTCCTCTTCCGCCAGGTAATTGTCCACATCCACCGGAACGGGGATGCCGGCTTCCTGCATCAACCGGCGGTTTCCCACCCGGATAATCTCCCCGTCCACCGTACCGGCTACCCCGCAACCGGGGTAAACCTGAAAATCTTCTGCCGGGGGATCTTCCCCAGGGACTCCGCCTTTTCCACCAGGGGCTTGGCCAGGGGATGTCCGGACAGTTTTTCCACGGCAGCGGCTTTAAGCAGTATTTCGTTTTCCGACCCGCGCCACACCCACACTTTTTTACTAGCGGCCGGCCCCGGGTGAGGGTGCCGGTTTTATCCAAAACAACCGCCCGGATCCGTCCGGCCTTTTCCAGGTGTTCCCCACCATTCCGCCTCTCGTAGAAAATTATCTACGAAGACTTCCTGCTTCAACGACCGAATGCTCGTAGACCGGATTTCTTCCGTTCCGCCGCAGAGCCGATCTCCACAGGCGTGAATTCCCGCGGAACTCGCGGTACTCGAAACTTAAGCCGAATTGAACCACTGCAGGAGATTCACAGCCGCGTTGACGTCCCGGTCGTGGCACGCGCCGCACTCCGGGCACGTCCAGTGCCTGATTGAAAGCCTCAATTCTGACAGGACGTGGCCGCACGCGCTGCATCTTCGGCTGGACGGGAAGAACCTCGGCGCGACTGCCAGCCTGGAACCGTACCACCTGGTCTTGTACTCCAGCATCCGCCGGAACTCCCCCCAGGCTGCATCCGCAATGGCCCGCGACAGGCGCCCGTTCTTCACCATGTTCTCCACCGCCAGGTCCTCGACCACGATGACCGGCTTGGTTTTCGCCAGTCTGGTCGAGAGCTTGTGCAGGAAATCTCTTCTCTGGTTTTTGATCCTGCGGTGCAGCCTCGCCAGCCTTAGGGCGGATTTCTTCCGGTTGCTGGAGCCTTTTTGTTTTCTCGAATGCTGCCGGGACAGCTTCTTCAACCTCTTCAGGTTCCTCTCCAAGCTCCTGGGAGCTTCGATTTTTTCGCCAGTGGACAGGACGGCGAAATGGTCTAACCCTACGTCTACGCCGATCGGGTCTCCTTCAACCGGAGCCGGGTCGGGGATCTCCAATTCTACCTGCAGGCTCACGTGCCACCTATCAGCCTCGCGGGATAGTGTTGCCGAAAGTATCCTGCCTCTGAATTTCGTCGTCTCTTCCTTGACCCTGACCTTGCCCAGCCTGGGGAGCTGCACGTGCTTGGGGAATACTTTTATGGTCCCCGTCAGCCTGAAGCTGTCGTGAACCCCTTTTTTCTTGAACTTGGGGAAAGCCGCCCTTCCTTCAAAGAAGTTCTTGAAGGCTCTGTCCAGGTCCCTCAGGGCTTCCTGGGGAGCGCATTTTGACACCTCGTACATCTAGGGGAAGTGAGTTCTTTTGAGCCTGTTCAACTTGCGGTGGAGTTCTATGGCGTTGGCAGTCTTTCCCTCTTCCTCCCAAAGCCTTTTCCTTTCCGCTAGCCCCCAGTTCCAGGCAAAGCGGGCGCACCCGGCATGCTTCTTTAGAAGCACAAGCTGGTTCTTGTTCGGCTTGAGCTCATAGCGGTAAGCCTTATTTACCAGCATTTTCTATTGCCTCCATCGCCCTCTTGACGCGGTTCTTGGCCGACCTCCTGCCGTAGAGACGGACGCAAAACGACGTCAGCACTTCCACCATGTCCCGCACCAGGTCGTCTTTGACCTCTCCGGGTTCTACAACGATAATCCTCCTGCCTTGAGCCATCAATGCCGCTTCGATGTACTCGAACCCGAACCGGACCAGCCTGTCGCACAGACCGGTATGGCGGGTAATCTATAAAGGGCTGAAGATGTTGAAATACCCAACATCGCCCCGTAAGGACAAATATAACGGCACCAGAAATGGCGGTAAATTACCGAAAGCGCGGCCAGCGCCAGCAGGGTAACCAGTGCCGTGGGGCTCAAATGCAGAAAAACTGCAGCATTTTTACACCGAAAATGCGGTAGTAAGGCGTGTTTAGAAAGGCCCCGACATCATCCACAGACATAAGGAAAAATACGGCCAGCACAAAAAAGGAGCAGAAACCCTTCCACTGCCGAAGGTCGGCCCACCACAGGGCACCCCCGCCAGCCTCAAAATGGCGTATTAAGATAAAAACGCCACCCCAGGTAAAGCAGGTAAAAGCCGAAAAAGACCTGGAAAGCGCTGCGGATATAAAGCAGATAGCCTTTGACAGTAGGCGCCTGCAGTTCCCCTGCTTTCACCCGCTGTCCGAGAGGAACAGGCATCCTTGTGGCCTGGCCGCAGGCGGTGTTCCCCATGATTACTCCCGCCTTTTATTCTAATTGCTTCTTGCCACGCCATTATACCCCGTCCCTTGCCGGGTAGCAGTGAGCAATATCACAATTACACCTGCAGACACCAACAGCCGTTAACAAATAACCCGTGCCTGAGGCAGGATGGGGCGAATACAAAAGGAAAATGTAAGTAGTATTACACATAGAAGCTGACTGTTGCGATGGGTGTTGAGTGGTGGGCTAAAGCGACAGGGAGACGATCCCGGGAGTCTCACCCGGACGGGAGATGGAAAAATCCTGCTCCAGACGGGCGCAAGAGCGCAAAGCCTTGCGTAGACCATCTGGAGCTGGGTTAAACTCCTCCTCGCATCAACCTTTTAGATACGGCCTACCGGTTTGTCCGAACTCCGGCTAAACGGAGTCGCCTATTTAGGTAAGCGGGCTGTTTTAGTCGTGCCAGACGGAATAAAACGATTCCTGCTTGAAACGGTTCATGTACTTGTAATAGCCGATGGTGGATGTGCGCGCCGGCCCACCCGGTTTTATCCCCACCCCTTCTCTTGTGACCCTGGGTTAACTCTTTCGCATGATCCCGTCGGCTTTTACTTTGTCTGAACCCTTGGGCACAAAGGTTTTGCAGCAGGTTTCCATGCAACTATTGACCGGGGTCTATTTAGCCCCCTAAGCAGTTTGGAAAATCTCTGTGTAGAAGCTATAATCGCCTTAGGGGGGGTAGGGTCAATGAGACAGTACACCGAGGAATTCAAAGAGCAAATCTTGGCTGAATGCCAGGAAGTCGGCAACGTAGCCCTGGTCGCCAGGCGTCACCAAATCTCCGAAAATACTATCTATACTTGGATTAAAAAGATGCGCAAGAATGGCTCTTTAAAGCCTCTACCTAAAGCTGAAAAACAACGCCTAGAAGAACTCGAAAAAAGGCTTAAAGCAGTCAGCACCGAAAATGACCGGCTAAAAAGGCTCTTAGCAGAGAAGGAGTTAGAGCTAGCTATTCTTAGAGAACTGAGGGATAGAGTAAACCCTCGCTAGCCGACAAAGTCGCCATAGCAGAAAAATGGATTTCCCGAGGTTATAGCGTTCGCCTTGTTCTCGGCTTTGTCGGCCTCCCCCTCTCAACCTACTATGCTTTTAGAACAAGGCGAACCCAGGGAAAACCCAATCAAGAAGAAGATAGCACTTCTAGCACAGGCCTAAAGCGCTGTGGGAGACCAAACTCTACTTACTCCTTAACCCGTGAAGGCAGGAAAATATCCGACGAAGAGATTAAAGAATATCTGACTGAGCTAGTATGTGGGGAAGGCTTCCCCTATGGCTACCGCAAGCTTACCGTATGTTTAAGGGAAGACTACGGTCTTATCATAAATCACAAGAAGGTTTACCGCCTGTGTAAGGAACTGGATATTCTCCTGCCCCAACGCAAAGTTAAAAGAGAGAAGCCTCGGGTTTTAGCCAAGAAGGAGGAAGTTACCGCTCCTAATCAGCTCTGGGAAATAGATGTGAAGTACGGCTACATACCTGGGACAGATCAATTTTTCTTCCAGTTATCCCTCCTGGACGTTTTTGACCGTATGGTAATTGATTATCACATAGGCCTGTCCTGCACTGCTGCTGATGCTGCTCGGGTAGTGAAAAATGCACTGAGGAAACGAGGCCTATACAAAGGGGTAAAGATGCCTAAACTTCGTACGGATAATGGACCCCAGTTCATCGCCAAGAAGTTCCAGGAAACCTGTGAAAAACTAGGGATTATCCATGAGCGTATACCTATTAAAACCCCCAATCTAAACGCCTATATTGAAGCCTTTCATTCTATCCTAGAGACTGAATGCTATAGCCGTCATGAGTTTCAGAGCTTTATGGAGGTATATGCCGAGGTATCCAGGTATATAGAGTATTACAACCGGAAAAGGAGGCATGGTAGCCTTGGGTATATGGCTCCTGAGGAGTTCCACAAAGCATTTATGCGTAAATTGATGAAAGCGAAATCTTTTGTGGCATAATCTCCATAATTAGGGGGCCAGCCCGGGGTAGCCTGGGCCGTACTGGCCTGCAATGCATCGTAACTATCCGGACTAACATCACCGGTTTTGTCCGAAGTAATCATGATGTTGGACGCATTGCAAACGTTGCCCTGATTCCAATAGTGGCAATTATTTACGCTGCACATAATTCTGGGTAGTGCCATTTTTAAATAGCCTCCTAAATAAATTTTTGTCTATTTAAAAGATGCCC
>JASUSV010000002.1 GCA_030445865.1 Clostridia bacterium | reverse complement strand
CGCCCAAAGTCGCCTTACGCCAGCATCCCTGGCATTTTCATATTTCTTTCGGAAGCACCTTTGATTAAGCCTTGCCGACCAGGGCCGGAGGCTAACCTACCTGCTCCGCTATTACCTTTAAGCTATAAGCCAGCGCTTCGTCTAGCTTGGACGGATCTTTCCCGCCTGCCTGGGCCATATCGGGCCGCCCGCCGCCACCACCGGCAGCTATTTTGGCCACTTCCCGCAATATATTGCCGGCATGGAGGCCGCGTTGGACCAGATCTTTGCTCACCATAGCTACAAAACTCACCCGTTCACCGTTAGGCGATCCCAAGATTACTACGCCAGAACCCAGCTTGCTACGAACTAATTCGGCCATCTCGCGTAAAGCTTCGGGATCGGCGATTTCTACCCTGGCCGGTAAAACTTTAATCCCTTTTACTTCTCTAGCTCTGGATGCCAGTTCGGTCACCTGGTAGCGCACCAGCTTGCGCCGCAAACCGGATAGTTCCCGCTGGGCTTCCTTGAGTTCCGCCTGCAGAGCCTCTACCCTTTTAAACGCCGCCAGGGGTGGGGTTTTGAGCAGGGCAGCTATGCCCTCCAGTTCCTCGCGTTCCCGCCTAATTTGTTCCAGGGCAGCGCTGCCGGTAACTGCCTCCACCCGTCGCAGCCCGGAACCTATCCCGGATTCGCTCAAGATGCGGAAAACCCCTGCCGTGCCAGTAGAATTTAAATGAGTACCGCCGCATAGCTCCATGCTGATATCGCCGATCTGGACTACCCGCACCCGCTCGCCGTATTTTTCTCCAAAAAGGGCAGTGGCGCCCATAGCCCGGGCAGCGTCAAGGGAGGTTTCAAAAGTTTTGACCGGCAGGTTGGCTAAAATCCCGGAGTTCACCGCGGATTCGATCCTGTTCAGTTCTTCGCCGGTTAGAGGGGCAAAATGTCGGAAGTCAAAACGCAGGCGGTCGGGAGCTACGAGGGAGCCGGCCTGAACGGCATGTTCACCGAGTATATCTCTCAACGCCCGGTGCAGGAGATGAGTAGCCGTATGGTTGCGGGCCGTAGCCAGGCGCCTTTCGGCATCTACTTTCAGAGTTACCTCGGTACCGTTACGCAAGACCCCGGATTGGACTTCAACCTGGTGGATAATTTTGCCATCCGACAGGCGCTGAGTATCCTCTACTCGCGCCCGGCCTCCCGGCCATAAAATTTCCCCCTGGTCACCCACCTGGCCGCCGCCTTCAGGGTAGAAGGGAGTGCGGTCGCAGAGGACATAGCCTTTGCTCCCGGCGTCCAGTTCACTTACCTGCCTGCCTTCGCTTACCAAAGCGAGCACTTTTCCCTGGTCCTGCACGGTATCGTAACCGGTAAAAACCGTACCACCCAGTTCTTCCAAGACGCCGGCAAAATGCAGGGCGAAGTGGTAGACCCTATCCTCGCGGGCGGCCCTGGCCCTTTCGCGCTGGACCTCCATGGCGCGGGCGAAACCCTCGCGATCTACGGTAAATCCCTTTTCAGCCGCAATTTCTTCGGTGAGATCCAAGGGGAAACCGTAAGTATCGTAAAGGGTAAAGGCTTCTTCGCCCGAGACTTTTTCCCGCCCTTCCTTTCGGGCCCGCTCTAGGATATCGCTTAAGATCTTTAGGCCCTCGCTTAAAGTTTCGGCAAAGCGCTCTTCTTCCTGGCGGATTACGCGGCTTATTTCCCCCGCCTTCTCGGTCAATTCTGGGTAAGCTTCGCCCATAATCTTGACGACTTGGGGCACCAGCAGGTGAAGGAAGGGCTTATCCAACCCCAGCGTCAGGCCAAAACGCGCGGCTCTTCGCAAAATGCGCCGTAAAACATAGCTCCGGCCTTCGTTGCCGGGCAATACGCCGTCCCCTATCAGGAAGGTGCAGGCCCGCGCATGGTCGGCAATAACCCGATAGGGGAAGCCGGCCTGCCCGCTGGAATACTTCTTGCCGCTCATGTCCTCCACGGCACTTATAAGGGGGCGGATCAAATCGGTATCAAAATTACTCGCCACACCCTGCATTACAGAGGCTATGCGTTCCAATCCCATGCCGGTATCTATACTCGGCCGGGGTAAGGGATTAAGGCTGCCGTCCTCGCGGCGGTCATATTGCATAAATACCAGATTCCATATTTCCAGCCAGCGGTCGCAGTCGCAGACACCCAGGGCGCAGGTGCGCTCACACGCAAAATCCGGGCCGCGGTCGTAGATAATTTCGCTGCAGGGGCCACAGGGGCCGGTATCTCCCATAGACCAGAAATTATCCTTTTCACCCAGGCGCACGATGCGCTCTGCCGGTAAACCGGCGACTTCCTGCCAGAACTTAAAAGCTTCATCGTCTTCGCGGTAAATGGTGACCCAAAGCTTTTCTTTGGGCAGTTCCAAGACTTCGGTCAAAAATTCCCAGGCAAAGGCAATGGCTTCCTTCTTGAAATAATCGCCGAAAGAAAAATTGCCCAGCATTTCAAAAAAGGTATGATGGCGGGCCGTCCTCCCCACGGTATCCAGGTCGTTATGCTTGCCCCCGGCCCGTACGCATTTCTGAGCCGTCGTCGCCCGGGAATAGGGCCGCTGTTCCAATCCTAAGAAGATTTCCTTGAACTGGTTCATGCCCGCGTTGGTAAAAAGCAGGGTGGGATCGTTATGGGGCACCAATGAAGAGCTGGGCACAATTTTATGGCCCTTGCTCTCAAAATAACGAAGAAATTTCGCGCGAATCTCGTTGCCCGTCAACCCGGCTACGCTCCTTCTTTCTAAAACTAAACCTCGCCGCCGCCCGTTAAACGGCGACAGACGAGGCTCCGTTAAGTTTTCTACATTATACCTGAAGCGGTTACGCTTGTCAATTAAAAGGGATGGCCGCTAACGGCAGATTATCGCCCCATAATTAGGCCCCACTTCCAGGACAATTCGGCCTCCTTCGACATTGCCCCACGCGCCGCCCAGGACATCCCGCCAGCCCTCCCCATCCTGCCAACCCAGTCCATCAACCTCGATCTCCAGTACGCGGGGGTTGTCACTAGCGTTAATAGCAATTATAGCTAGTTCTTTATCCAGCCGCCGGGCATAGAGGTACACTTCTTCCAAATCGTTAACGGCCAGCGGTTGAAAAAGCCCGCGCCGCAGCGGCGCCAGACGGTGCCGGATAGAAATCAAGCGGCGGTAAAAGTTCAGCAAAGGTACATCCCAGGAATCCGTATCCCAAACCATGGTACGGCGGCAACCGGGATCGGGCCCTCCGGTCATACCTACTTCGTCGCCGTAGTAGATAAGGGGCGCGCCGGGATAGGTCATCTGCAAAATCAGGGCCGGCCTCAGGTGCTCGACCGCTTCGGCATAAGACCCCATATGGCCGGGTACCGCCGCCAGGCCTTCCTGGAAGGCGGTAATAATCCGGGCGGTATCATGGCTGCCCAGGAGATTTAAGAGGGCAAAGTTGGACGGTTCCGGATACCTCAGCCTGATTAACCCCAAGAGAAAATCCAGCGTTGAAAGCTTAAAACGGCGGCAGGCAAAATAAGCCAGCACCAGGTCGCGAAAGAGGTAATTCATAACCCCGTCAAAATACCTGCCCTGCAGCCAGAAGCGGGCATCGCGCCAAATTTCGCCCACAATGTAGGCATCTGGTTTCGTCCCCTTTATTTTGGCGCGAAACTCCCGCCAGAAAGAGGGCTCGATCTCGTTAGGCACGTCGAGGCGCCAGCCGTCGGTACCGGCTTCCCGCAGCCAATAAGCTCCCACTTCCAGGAGATAGCGGCGCACCTCGGGATTTGTAGCCTTGAGTTTGGGCAGGCTAGGTATATTCCACCAGCAGGCATAATTGGGGATCGGCTCGGTTTGCACCGGGAAGCCGTGAAAATAATACCAGTCTCTGTAGGGAGAATCTTCCCCCCGGGCAACCACATCCCTGAAAGCCCAAAATTCGGTCCCCGTATGATTGAATACCCCATCCAGGATAAGGCGCATGCCGGCAGCATGAAGGGATTCGGTTAGCTGGCGTAAAGAGGTCTTATCGCCCAATGCCGGGTCGATTTCTAAATAATCGCGGGTGTCATATCTGTGGTTGGAAGGCGAGGAAAAAATAGGGTTAAGCCAGATGGCGTTCACGCCTAAAAACTGTAAATAGGGTATTTTGGCACGTATCCCTTCGAGGTCGCCGCCAAAAAAGTTGCTTCTGGTTGGCTCGCCGCCCCAGGGCTCGGTCCCAGGGGGGTCGTTGGATGGATCGGCGTTATAGAAACGGTCAGGAAATATCTGGTAAAAGACGGCATCATAAATCCAGTCGGGTACGCTGAAAATGGCCTCCGGCGTCCAGCGGTAGAAAAAAGGCCTGTTTTCCTTGTTGATACCTTCGGCCAGAAGGTATTTAGGCGGGTTATCGCCCCGCTGACAGCGGAAATAATAGTACACCTGCCAGGGGCGGGAGACTTTAACTTCGGCCTGGTAGTATATATAATGCGGCGTAAAAGCGTAAGGGTACATGGGGGCCGTTTTTAAGCTTTTATCCTCATACACAACCCAGCAGCGCTGCTTTTTGCTGCGCCGGGTTTTTAGGCGTAAAATGAGGCGGTCCGGCGCCAGCGGTTGCAGAAAACGAGGCGTCTGGCGGTGGTAAAGCAATTATTTCAACCCCCCGAAAATCCTGTGCAGGGCCAGAAGATAAAAACTATGCGACCAAGCTAAAGGCGTTGCCCACAGCGGTTTTCCCGTATATTTATCCACCTGCTCGGCCAGGAGCCCGGTAGACATCCCGTGTTCTACGGCCCATAAGAAGAGGCGCCGGGCGTGGGCTTCCGCTCCCACCAGGTGCCGGTAAATAGCCAGCCACAGGGTAGTTAAGATCCAGGGGTTGCCGCCCACATAGCGGTCCCCCGCGTAACGCATAATACCACCCGTCGGACCGTTCCAGAGGGCGGCTTCAATACGGTCGGCGGTAGCCAGCAGGCGCTTATCATCGGGCGCCAGCACCTCAAAAGGAAAAGCCAGGCCGAGCAGGCTGGCATCCAGCCGCAAACCCCTGCGCCCCAGGGCGCTACGGAAAGTCCGGCGGTCTTCGTCCCAAAAAGTAGCGGGAATGGCGGCGACTAAAGCATCGGCCCCGGTCTGCCATCTACGACTGTGCTTTTTTTTGCCCAGGGCACTGGCCGCCGCAGCCGCCGCGCGCAGGCCGGCGGCGACGGCGGCCCAGGTGTAGGCGTGATCCCCCCGCCTCTCTTCCCAGAGGTCGTAACTGCGCCCTGGCCGGCCACCGTGGGCCGCTAGGTTGCGCTCCAACCCTTCAGCCCCCCGGGCCAGTACCGGCCACATATCTTCCAGGAAAGCGCGATCACCGGTGATCTGGTAATGCTTTCCTATGCCCCAAAGCACTGTCCCCGTCTCGTCCAGCTGCCTCCCCCAGTTAGGAGCCAGCAGGCCGGAGGTATAATGGCGCTGGCCCCATAAACCGTCTTCCCCTTGTGAGAGGCGGGCGAAGGCGTAATACCTGGCCGCCATCTCGGGGTAGCCGCTTTCGGCCAGCGCCCAGGCGGCGTAAACCGCGTCCCGGCTCCAGCAGTAAGCGTAGCCGCCGGAAGCTGAGTAGTTCGGATCGATCTCCGGAGCGGCGATAATGGCGCCACTCTCCGCGTCCTGGAGCAACTTTAAGACCGTTAAGGAAATCCGGTATAGCCTAGTTAAACTGGAGTTAAGCCCGGGAACCGGCCGGCTTCTATCCAGATAAGACCCCCAGTACTGCCTGGTTTTCTCCCTTAGGGCAGGCGCATCGGTTTCGTTTAATATTTTGAGACTAGCCGCCAGCTCCCGAAGGGAAGTTCCGGGCAACAAATAAATGGAAACCTGTTCCGGCCACTCCGGACCCCAGCTTAAGACGGCAGCAGCGTGACCGATTCCCTTTTTATGGCTTAATAAACGACCGCCGATAAGCGCCAGAATAGGATCATAGCGCCCGCCCAACTGGCCGCAGTGCTGGCGGCGCGGCAGGGGCCGGCAGGCGACGGCAAGATAAAGTCCCTGCCGGTAACAAATGAGGGCGCCGTAGCGCCGCCAGTAAAAATAGGTATGATAGCGGGGTATCTCGCCCAAGTGAAAATGGAAATAAGCCCAAAACTCCAGTTCGGCTGCCGGCCGCGGGGGGAAAAGAAGTTGCCTAACCCAGAGATCTCGGCCGGCATCCACCCAGGTGCTCTCTTTAAAAACCAAATTTAAGGGCTTAAAAAAATGCTTGCCTTCCAAGATGGCTTCCGGCAGGTAGGAAAGCTCATGTTCCCAGTGGGGGCCATCGGAGGGATAGAGGCGCTCCTGCTTTTTAAGGCCCCAGACGATGCGGCCCAGGTGCGGCCAGTAATCCGGGTGCGGCCAGTAGATGTTTTGCGCCTGTCCCCTGGAGCCGACGGTTACTAGCATACGCGAGTTCCCCAGTATTGCATGAGGCTGAGGGCTTGCTTTTCTCATAGCGTTTATATTATGGCACAATATTAAATATCTTAGTAAAGAAAGCCCGGGTTGGGCCATCCCCAAAGAATTTGGAATTCTACGTAACCTATATTACTTCCATAATGGCGCACTTTAAATAATAAGATTCCTGGTAGCCCAGAAGGATGGGGTGATCTTTTGCCTGGCGGCGCAGCTCCAACAGACGGAGGCGGCGTTTAGCATCCCCGGCCGCTTCTTTAATCACTTCCAGAAACGCCTCCTCGGAGAGGTGATAGGAGCAGGAACTGGTCACCAGAAAACCTCCCGGCGGCAAAAGCTTCATGGCCCGCAAGTTTATTTCTTTATACCCCCGTATGGCGTTGGCCAGTGTTACCCGGCTTTTAACAAAGGCCGGGGGGTCTAAGATGACTACATCAAAGCTTTCTCCCGCCTGCACCAGGCCGCGCAGGGCATCGAAAGCGTTATCTACCCGGAAGGCGCAGCGGTCGCTTAAACCGTTCAGGCGGGCGTTTTTTTCAGCCAAACTTATGGCTTCCTCGGAAATATCAATCCCTATTACTTCCCGCGCGCCGTACATGGCCGCATGCAGCCCGAAGGAGCCCGTATGGCAAAAACAATCAAGAACGCGAGCGCCCTTCACCAGATACCGGATGGCTGCCCTGTTCTCCCGCTGGTCAAGAAAATACCCCGTCTTTTGCCCGTTTTCAACGTCAACGTATAAGCGTAGGTTATTTTCTTTAATTATGATTTCGGGCCCAAATTTTCCTTTTAGCCATCCTTTCATGACCGGCAGGCCTTCCAGCTCCCGTACCGGCGCATCATTGCGCTCGTAAATGCCGGCGGGTTTTATCAATTCGTCGAGAATTTCTACAATGACCTGCTTCCAGCGGTCTATTCCCAGGGTCAACGTCTGAAGCACCAGGCAATCGGCAAACTTGTCCACAATGAGGCCGGGCAAAAAATCTGCTTCTCCAAAAACTACCCTCCAGGAATCGGATTCGGAATCCCTCAGCACCTTCTCCCGGTACGACCAGGCCGCTTCAATTCTCCGCCGGATGAAGTCTTCGTTTATTTCCTCCTGGGCATCGGTCATAAGGCGCACCAATATCATAGAAGCCGGGTTGATATAGCCCCGGCCTAAAAATTTTCCCCGGTAATTTACGACGTCTACTATATCGCCTGGGGAAAATCGACCTTTTATGTCCGTTACTTCTGTACGGTAAATCCAAGGATGGCCCTCCTGGATCCGTCTTTCTCGTCCTTTGGCCAGATAGACTACAGCCATAAAATCCTCACCCAACCTGCCGCCCTGGGCATCCCGTCCTACTGTTGAATACCAAGGCTTTTAAAGGTTTTGTTGCATGGATAGGATGGCGTTTGTTTTGCAGCGGCATAACCAGACGGCCATCGATCTATCCCGCCCGGCAGGACCGCTATCTCGTCCAGCTAGTTAATATTTTTTCGCTTTCTCACTAGCCGCTTTGCCGTTACCCGCAGCTAAAGTATTGTTTTTATTAATATGTTAAAGATGCAGGGAAAAAAATACCTTCCGTCTTGGTGGCTTAACCCGTTTTTAAAATCCTGTAACCGGAACTACCGGCAGGGGTGATCCTGGCGCCACGGAGCCCCATCCCGGAAATAAATTTCGCAATTTCGCCTCCGGAAAGCGAATTTACGTTTCCTTAACCTCAAAACCCGGGCGGCGCGGGAGATAAAGTACGTAATTACCAGCGCCAGGCTGATGCGCAGCCACCAGTCGCCCGGGGTTAAGGGTCTGGCTGGAATCGGCTGGCGATTAACTACCTCTACTTCCCCTATCACCTCGCCGTTATGCCGGAAGGTCATTTTGCCCACCACCGTTCCGACCTGCAGCGGCCTTTCGGGGAGAAAAAGTTGTAGCTGGCCTTTAGGCGGGGTGCTGCCGTCATTTTTACACACAACGGCCAGATTGTCTGCCGCCACCAGTTCTAAATTTTTTACCTTTTCCAGGCCGACCGTGGCCAATATTTCCCCTTTTCGCGCCAGGACGTAGGAGCGAAATTCGCGGAAGCCGTAGTCGAGAAGATCCTGGACATCCTGTTCAGCTGCATGGCTACTGGGTTCGTCCAGGACAACGGCTATAAGGCTCTGATCTCCGCGAGTAGCCGAGCCCACCAGGGTAAAATTGGCCTCAGAGGTATAGCCGTTTTTTATGCCGTCGGCGCCCTCATAATGCCATAGAAGCCTATTCTGGTTGATGAGAACGCTTTCCCACTCCTTGCCGCGCCAGGGCCGGGTTTTAGTGGCCACTATTTCCCTGAAGGTGGGGTTTTGCATGGCCGCCCTGGCGATAACGGCCAAGTCGCGGGCGGTGGTGTAGTGATCGGGATCGGACAGGCCGCTGGGATTGACGAAGTGGGAATGCTGGGCTCCAAGCTCACCTGCTTTTTTATTCATCAGTCGGGCGAAACCCTCCTGGGACCCGCCGTAATGTTCGGCTACGGCCAGGGCGGCATCGTTTCCGGAATTTAACATCATGCCGTACAGTAAATCCTTTAGGGTAACGGTTTCCCCTTCTACCAGGTAGACGCGCGTCCCTTCAACCCGAGGTGGGTTTGGGCCTACGGTTATACGGTCGTCCAGGTTACCCAGCTCCAAGGCGATAAGAGCCGTAAGGATCTTGGTTGTGCTGGCCGGCGCCATACGCATATCGGGGTTATGGGCGAAAAGTATCTTCCCGGTAGCCATATCCATAAGCACCGCCGCCCTGGCGGTAATTTGCGGGGGTTCTCCGGCCCAAACCGGCGCTAAAATCATGGTAGACATAAAAAGAACGGCTGCAATAAATGCCATTGTTTTATTTCTTACTCGCATAATTTTCCCCTACAAGCACCTCGTTTTTTGTCACCGGTCCAGTTAATTCTATTTCCTTTTAGGAAATTCCTCTAACCATGCCGCAAAATTTTTTCCCGGCAGCATTTTTGAGTAACAAACACTATAATGTTAAAATTTATATAGAGAGCAATACCGGGGGTGGGAAAATGCGCGTCGTTATGCGGAGAGACAATACGGTGAAAGAAATTTCCGGGAAACATACGGTGAGAAATATTTTACGTCTCCTGCAAATTAATCCCGAGACCGTGCTGGTAGTAAAAGGCGGGCAATTACTGACGCAGGATGTCGTGGTCGAGGAAAACGAGGAAATAGAAATTTGGCCGGTAACTTCCGGTGGGTAAAAAGGGGCGATTATCCAATGCGGTGCTTAAAATGCGGGCAAAAAGCCTGCCTGGAAATCCGCCGCCACCATGCAGCCTTTTGCCCGGAGCATCTTCTGGAACACCTGCATAAACAAGTAGCCAGGGCCATAAAAGCTTACCGGATGTTTACCAAAGAGGAGAAATTGCTCGTAGCCGTCTCGGGAGGCAAGGACAGCCTGGCTCTGTGGGATATCTTGCTCAGTATGGGATACCAGGCTCACGGGCTGTACATTGATCTGGGAATACCCGGCTATTCAGAAACCTCGCGCCAAAAAGCGCGAAACTTTGCCTCGGCTAAAAAAGCGGTTCTGCACGAGATTTCCCTGCGGGAAATTTACGGCGTAGATGTGGGCTATATTGCCAGGAAGAACGCCAAGACTTTTTGTTCCGCCTGTGGGTTGGTCAAACGCTACATTATGAACCTGGCTGCCGCCAGCGGCGGCTACGACGCCATCGCCACCGGCCATAACCTGGACGACGAGGCTGCCGCTCTCTTGGGAAACTTATTGTACTGGCAAACCGGCTACCTGCGCCGCCAGTCGCCCCACATGCCGGCAGGCCAGGGGCTGGCGCGCAAAGTCAAGCCTCTATGCCGGTTGGGCGAGCGTGAAACCTCTGCCTACTGCCTGCTACAGGGGATAGACTACGTCCTTGAGGAGTGCCCCATGTCCAGGGGAACCCACACCCTGCTCTATAAAGAGCTCCTCAACAAGTTAGAGGCCAGCGCGCCTGGCACAAAGGATCAGTTTTACCTCGGCTTTCTCCGGACCGGGCGGAGCTTCTTCCATAACCGGATAGAAGAACCTATCCTGAAGCCGTGCACGAAGTGCGGCCAGCCCACTACAGATGAAGTATGCGGTTTTTGTCGGCAAATGAGCAGGGCCGGCCTCGATCCCTTAGCCCTGCGGGCAGCAATTGTTGATTCTGTCGGCTCAGGCGTCTAGCTTTTTCGGAAATGTTTCCTCGGTACTTGCCCCTAAAGCCTCTTTGGCTAAATCTATGGCCTTTGCAAGAATCTTCTCCTCGGTGCCGGCCAGATTTCCGCTGAAATAATGCTCGATAATATCTATTATGCGCTTCTTTATTTCCGGTTCGATACCCAAGCCTTCCATAATCTCGGCAGCCTGGGTCGTACCCTTCTTGTCCGCCAGCTCCCCTGCCTCTCTCTGCCCGGAAGCATCAATCTGGTACAACAGGCAGGCGGCAATAACCGCCAGGGGATCAGCCCCTTCTTCCCGGGCAATTTTTTCAGCAAATTGGGCGGCTTTCAAAGAAATTTTAAGCAAGTCCTTGTGCTTTTTTCCGAGTCTTTTACGAACTTCCACCTCTAAGCGATCGCGAAGAACCTGCGGCTGACTCTGATAAATCAGGGCCGTCTCGCCAATACACTTGCTGGCATAGGGGCACCAGGCAGCGCAGCCAGGGTCAAATTTGGGGTTGGTCACCATCTGGCGGCAATGCGGGCATCTCAGGCTCACGTCGTCTTTCCAAAATTCAATAAGCCCCCCGCAATGGGGGCAGGGGGCCTCAAAAATATCCTCCGGTTTCCAGTACCTCCGGTCCTGCCCCGGGCAACGCCAAATGCTCATTTTTTCCCCCTCCTTCATGCTTAATTTAATCCTAAACTTCGGCGGGGGGAATAACTATGATGGACATCACAGTACCGCAAATTATACTTCCATGATGATGGGCAGGATCATGGGGCGGCGACGGGTTTTTTCATAAAGGAATTTACCCAAAACATCCCTGACGCTGCTTTTAATGGTTGACCAGTCGGTCAAGTTGTCCTGGCAACATTTATCTAAAGCCTGGCGGACCTTTTCTTTAGCTTCTTCTAGCAGTTCCTCGGATTCGCGCACGTAAACAAAACCCCTGGAAATTATATCCGGGCCGGCCAGGACGGTACCGGTGTCCTTGCGGAGGGTAAGCACCACGATAAGAATGCCGTCCTGGGCCAGCATTTTACGATCGCGTAAAACTATATTACCGACATCGCCTACCCCCAGCCCGTCAACCAGCACCCTGCCTGCCGGCACGCGCCCGACTACGGCTCCGCGGTCGGCGCTAAACTCGATGACCTGGCCATTCTCGGCCACAAAGATATTCTCCCCCGGTATCCCCAATTCTTCTGCCAGGCGGGCATGTTTAATGAGCATACGGTATTCGCCGTGTATGGGGATGAAAAATTTCGGCTTCACCAGCCTTAGCATGAGCTTTAGCTCTTCCTGGCTGGCATGGCCGGAAACGTGAAAGCCCCCGATCGCTTCGTGGTACACATCAGCGCCCTGTTTAAAAAGCTGGTCCACGGTGCGGGCAACCAGCTTTTCGTTGCCGGGGATAGGAAGGGCCGAAATAATAACGGTATCTCCCGGAACTATTTCCACCTGGCGATGGTCGGCCATAGCCATCCTCGCCAGAGCCGACATGGGCTCACCCTGGCTCCCTGTGGAAATAATGACCGTTTTGGACTTAGGCAAGTTTTTTATTTCTTCAATGTCCACAAGAGTATCCTTAGGGATGGTGAGGTAGCCCAATTCGTAAGCTATATTTACAACGTTAACCATACTGCGGCCGACAACGGCCACCTTGCGGCCGTATTTATGGGCGATACTTATTACTTGTTGAATGCGGTAAA
This sequence comes from Clostridia bacterium, assembly GCA_030445865.1. GTDB lineage: Bacteria > Bacillota > DSM-521 > Neomoorellales > Neomoorellaceae > JASUSV01. The sequence continues at coordinate 122,024 of JASUSV010000002.1, read as the reverse complement.
TATTGGAAGCAAAGCTGGCGACGATAATTCGTTCTTTAGCCTGGCGAAAAATTTCTTCAAAATTCCGCCCCACTACCCTTTCGGACATGGTATAGCCGGGCCTCTCCACGTTGGTGCTATCCGAAAGGAGAACTAATACTCCTTCTTCCCCCAGTTGGGCAAATTTATAAAAATCTGTAGTTTCCTCACCCGTAGGCGTAAAATCTATTTTAAAATCGCCTGAATGAACAACCGTACCCACAGGGGTGTGTATCGCCAGACCTACGCAATCGGGAATGCTGTGGTTAACGCGGATAAACTCGACCCTAAAAGGCCCGATCTTTAAAACGTTCCGCGGCTTCACTTCTTGTAAACGCAGGTTATTTTGCAAGCCGTACTCTTTTAACTTCGCGTGGAGCAAGCCCAAGGTAAGTTTTGTCCCGTAAACCGGTACGTTAAGTTCCCGCAAAATATAGGGCATAGCGCCGATATGATCTTCATGCCCATGAGTGAGAATAATGGCCCTCACCATCTGGCGGTTTTCCAGAAGGTAACTTATATCCGGGATAACCACATCGATGCCGAGCATTTCATCTTCCGGAAAACTTAAGCCACAGTCGATTACCAGGATGTTATTCGCATATTTAACCAGGAGCATATTTTTACCGATCTCCCCCAAGCCGCCCAGCGGGATCAGGGAAAGCTTCTGCCCGTTTTCAGCCATCAATCCACCTCCATATTCCCCTTTTCTTAACATAAAGAAAGCGCTGCGCGCTCCGCCTGCGCTGCCAGCGCTTAAACCCGGCCAGTATAATTTCCGGTTTTATTATAACCCAAGAAGGGACGGGAAACAACCCTTAGCTTTATGCCTGCAGCAAACCTGCCGCCTTTAAACCCGCCTCAATCTTTAAGAGTTCGGCCTCGGTGGGTTCTACTAAAGGCAGGCGTACCGGGCCTGCCGGCAGCCCCAGCATATTTAAGGCGGCTTTAACCGGCACAGGGTTGGTCGTTACAAAAAGGGCCTTAAAGGTAGGCATGAGCTCCTGGTGCAACCTAGCGGCCCGGGCCACATCGCCGCTCAAAAAGGCCTGGATCATCGCTTGCATTTTTTCTCCCACCACGTGGGAGGCTACGCTGACGATCCCGTAACCGCCTACGGCCATCATGGGCAGGGTAAGGGAATCGTCGCCGCTGTAAAGCAAAAAGCCTTCCGGGACCTTGCGCAAGATGGCCGCAGCCTGGTCCAGGTCACCGCTGGCTTCCTTGAGGGCGACGATATTTTTAATCTCGGCCAAGCGGGAAACGGTGTCCACTTCCATGTTGCGGCCGGTACGCGAAGGGATATTGTAAAGGAGAATGGGCAAGGAAGTAGCTTCGGCTACGGCCTTGAAATGCCTGTAAAGGCCCTCCTGCGAAGGACGGTTATAGTAGGGCACAACCAGCATCAGGCCATCAACGCCGGTTTCTTCCGCCTCCTTGCTTAGTTCTATACTGGCCGCCGTCGAGTTGGTACCCGTCCCGGCGATAACGGTCGCGCGGCCGCCTACTTCTTCTTTTACCGCCTTAAACAAGGCTAGCTTCTCCTCATGGGTAAGGGTAGGGGACTCTCCCGTGGTTCCGGCTACCACCAGGCCGTCGCTGCCGTGTTCGACCAGGTAAGACGCTAGCCGTCGCGCCCCCTCTACATCCAGCGACCCATCGGCTTTAAAAGGGGTAACCATCGCCGTCAAAATGCGACCCCAATTAACCAAGGCTTCCACCTCCAAGATTTTTAGGCGCCCAGGCCAAATTTCCGATGCAGGGCCTGCGCGGCCCTTTCCATATCTTTGCGGGGCACCAGGCACCAGATAGAAGTGTAGGAATCTACCGACTGTAATATTTCTATCTTCTCTTCCGTTAAAGCTTCCACGATGGCGGCCATTACTCCCGGCACGCCTCGCATAGCCGCCCCCACGGCGGCAACTTTGGCGCAGTCCGGGCGTACCTGAACCTCCAGGTTGAGCTCCTCAATAAGTTTTTCCGCCTTAGCACCCAACTGGTTGGAAACGGTAAAAACCAGTTGATCCGGGAAAACATTAATAAAATCCACGCTTATGCCGGCCTGGGCTAGGCGCTTAAAAACTTTTAGGCCATCGGCGCCATCATTCTTAAGATTAACTTTTAGCTGTGTCAAGTCGGCCATATGGGTAATTCCGGTGATTATTCTGTCCCGCCTGATGGGTACGCCATTATCCCGGGGCCGTATACCTACCAGGGTTCCAGGGCCTTGTTTAAAAGTAGATTTGATCCTCAGGGGAACATTCCCTTCCATAGCGATTTCCACAGCGCGGGGATGGATGACTTTTGCTCCTTCGTAGGCCAGCTGGCAGACTTCGTAATAGGTTAGGTTAGGAAGGGTTTGAGCTTCAGCCACGATGCCGGGGTCGGCGGTATAAATACCATCAACGTCGGTATAAATCTCCACTACCTCGGCGCCAAGAGCTACGCCCAGAGCCGCAGCCGTAGTATCGCTACCTCCTCGCCCCAAGGTGGTTATTTCCCCCTGCTCCGTCCGGCCCTGAAAGCCGCTGACTACCACTATCTGCCCCTGGTTTAGGTGGTGCAGGACCCTGCCGGGATCCACGCGCAAAATGCGGGCATCGCCGTAATTATCATCAGTAATAATACCTGCCTGCCAACCCGTCAGGGCTACGGCATCAAAGCCATGCTTTCGCAATACACCAACCAGAACGACGGTGGAAATAATTTCCCCGCAGCAAAGCAAGAGATCTTTTTCCCTGGCGGGAACTTCTGTTCCGGCAATAAGGTTCTGCAAGGTGTCGGTAGCATAGGGTTCACCTGCCCGCCCCATGGCCGAGACGACTACAACCAGGGCATAGCCTTCATCATAAGCCTGCCTGATGTGCCCGACCACCGCTTCCCGCCGCTCCGGCGTGGCTACCGACGTACCGCCAAACTTCTGCACTAGGATACGCATGCTTACAAATCACCCCCTATCCACCCATCAAACCAGAGCCTCCTTCATATATTTTTCCTGCCTCCGGCTTACAGATGCTTCCGAAACAGTACCCACGCCGGATTGGTGTCGCTCGCGCTCAAGGGCTCGCTTGCGATCCATATGGCTCCCTCACGTGCCTTAAGGCGGGGTTTCCAGCCAAGCGAAATTCCGGCCTTGGACCTCCATGCCTTCGGCCCCGCCTCCGGGCCCGGTTTTTCGCCAACCGAAGCGCTCAGCCTTTTTACTCCCGCCCGCCGCCGGCACTCCGGCATTTTCATATTAGATCCCCATGCCGCTAACGCGGCACCAGCAGAGGATGAAAATGGCAAAGAGTTATTTTCAGGGTAGTTTCGGAAGGACCACCTTACAATAGCCCTTTTTGCAGCAACAATTCGGCGATCTGAACGGCGTTAGTAGCCGCTCCCTTGCGCAGATTATCGGCCACTATCCATAGATTCAGGCCGTTGGCTATAGTTACGTCTTCGCGGATGCGCCCCACAAAGACTTCGTCACGGCCCGAACAATTGCTGGCTAACGGGTATAGGTTCCGCGCCAGATCGTCCTGCACCACCACGCCCGGCGCCTTTTCTAAAATCCGGCGAGCTTCGGCGGCAGTAAGCTTCTTCTCCGTCTCGATGTTGACGGCTTCGGAATGACAGTTAAGCACCGGTACTCTAACAGTAGTAGCCGTAACGGCTATACCGGCGTCGCCCATAATTTTTTTTGTTTCGTTAACCATTTTCATTTCTTCTTTGCTATAGCCGTTGTCTAAAAAGACATCTATATGGGGAAGGGCGTTGAAGGCGATCTGGTGAGGAAAAACTTTCGAGCTTATTGCCTCACCTTCCAGCACCTGCTTGCTCTGCAACTTCAATTCTTCAATCGCTTCCAGGCCGGCGCCGGAAACCGCCTGATAGGTGGCCACGACCACTCTCTTAATGCGGGCCACATCGTGGAGGGGCTTTAAAACTACCACCATTTGAATAGTGGAACAATTGGGGTTGGCGATAATGCCTTTGTGCCAGGTTACATCCTCGGGATTAACTTCCGGAACAACCAGCGGCACATCAGGATCCATACGGAAAGTGCTGCTGTTATCGATCACTACGGCTCCACGCTTGACGGCCTCACGGGCGAAAATTTTGCTGGCCTCGCCGCCGGCAAAAAGGGCCAGATCTACCCCCTCAAAGGCTTCCGGCGTAGTTTCCTCTATGGTATAAGCCTTGCCCTTAAACTCTACCGTCTTACCTGCTGAACGACTGGTTGCCAGGAGCCGCAGGTGGCCTACCGGGAAATCGCGCTCGGCCAGGACTTCCAGGATGGTCTGACCTACGGCCCCTGTACCTACTACCGCTACACGCAACTTACGCATTAGATCTTCATTACCTCCGTTTTACTTAGGTACTCCCTGACGCACAGGTGCAGGAAACGTGCGGGACTAAAACAGGTTGCAGTTGCCTGCCTTCCAGGGCGCCTTTAACGGTGTCTAAAATTAAACTCATATCCGCCACTAAGGAATTGGTTTTACCAAAAGGATCATCCTGGCCAAAAGGAACCAGGTAAATATTTTTGGTGTTCAACAGAAGGCCGATATTCTTGGCATTCATGCCCAGGCCATCGTTAGTAGAAATCGCCAAGACGACAGGCCGCTGATTGCGTAAATGGGCCTTAATACCCATTAAAACGGGTGAATCTGTAATGCCGTTAGCTAATTTAGCAATGGTATTACCGGTGCATGGCGCTACCACCATAATATCAAAGAGCTTCTTAGGTCCGATGGGCTCGGCCTCTTCAATAGAGGCGATTACCGGGCGCCCGCAAATCTTTTCCAGTTCCGCACGCCAAAACTGGGCTGTTCCAAAGCGCGTATCGATCTTTTTAACCGCAAAAGAAATTAGGGGATAAACTTCGGCTCCGGCATCTACCAACTTTTTTACTTCCGGCAAAATTTTTTCCAGCGTGCAAAAAGAACCCGTAAGGGCAAAACCTACCCTCTTGCTCGCCAGCGACACGGCTCATGCACCTCCGCCACAAAGTCAGGAGCGTCCCAGGTGTTCACATATGAGCCGGGGGTAAATACGGGCCAGGATCTGGCCTGCGGTTTTAGGTGCAACCTTTCCCGGTAGTCCTGGCGCCAGCAGGGCGCGCCTGCCGAGATTCCGGGCCGCCTCAAAATCGGTGCCGCCTGGAGCCAAAGCGAGGTCGATAATGAAACAGTCGGGCCTGGTGAGGGTTAAAAGCTCAGCCGTAAGCACCATAGCCGGAACGGTATTAAAAATTATCTCCGCTTCCCCAATAACACCGGGAAGTTCAGCGAAATCTACCGCCCGCCACCCCTGACAATAAGCCCGCGCCCGGTCGGCCGCCCCCCGGTCCACCACCGTTACCCTGCCGCCCAAGCCGGCAAGCATGCAGGCAAGCGTAAAACCTACCCGCCCCAACCCGAGAACAAAGGAATTGCTGCCGTGGATGGTAAAGGGTAACTCCTGCATGGCCAGCATGATGGCGCCTTCGGCGGTCGGGATCGAGTTAAGGATGGCCATTTCATCGAGATCGGCGGTCTCAATCAATCTCCAGCCATTCTTCCGGGCCTGTTCCTTGAGCCAGGGCCGGGCCGTACCCACCAGCACCAGGGCGCCGGCGGAAATGGCGGCGGCAAGCTCTTCATCGAAAATAAGCTGACCATCGGCGTAGGGTGCCCGGATTAGGCCGGCAGCGTCCACCCCGGGCACCGGCAAGATTATCACCTCGGCTTCGCGCACTAATTCCTGGGGAGATTGTCCTACCGTGCAGCCGCTCAATTCCGGCCGGGGTGGATAACCTACCACTCTTACCTCTGCTCCCAGTTGCACTAATTCCGGAATGAGCACCAGTTCACGGGCGTCGCCGCCCAGCACCGCAATTTTAACTCCAGCCAGTAACCCGCCCATGCCAGGACGCTCCTCCTTGTAACTTTTGCCCCTCGGCTACTTGTATAATATGTCCCGCGGGGAAAGGAGGTGCGTTAAGAAAAGGCTACAAATCTAGAAGGTTTTCCAGGCCGAAGACCACCCCCTTGAGGTTAATCACCTTTTCAATAGCCAGCAGCACTCCCGGTAAAAAAGCCTCGCGGCTGGTAGTATCATGGCGGATAGTTAACAATTGCCCCAACCCGCCAAAAATTACTTCCTGGTGAGCTACAGCCCCGGGGAGCCGCAGGCTATGTACGCGCACATCCCGGTAACAGCCGCCGCGAGACCCAGGCGCTTTCTCTTGCTCGATTCTGGAGGGCTGAGGGGTATCCGGCCTGGCATCGGCTATCATGTCTATGGTTTTAAGAGCCGTCCCGGATGGCGCATCTAATTTACCGTCATGATGAATTTCGATAACTTCAACCTGGGGCAAAAAACGCGCCGCCTGGCGGGCAAACAACATCATAAGAACAGCTCCAAGGGCAAAGTTAGGGGCTATTACCGCTCCAATTTGCTTTTCCTCGCACAAAATATGCAATTCATCAATCTGGGAACGGTCCATACCGGTTGTACCGATGACCGGGGAAACGCCATGATTAATGGCTATCCTGGCGTTATGGTAAGCGGCTTCCGCCACCGTAAAATCAACCATTACCCGGGGCCGCGCTTTATTTATGACCTCTTCCAAGTTGTCGCTTATAGCTATACCTAACGCCGGCAGGCCGTTTAAGGTACCGATGTCCTGGCCCAGGCCTACCCTATCTACCGCACCCACCACTTCTACCCCGGGCGACTGCAATAACCCTTTCGACATTTCCCTTCCCATGCGCCCGGCCGCACCGGTAATTATTACGCGTATCTTGTTTTCCACGCCTTTCACCTCATGAACATTTTTAAAAATAAAAGGATGCCCTGAGCTTTCTTGTCCCGGCATCCTCCTGAAACAATACAAGAATACTCGGGTAGCGCTCCACGGTTCCAAATTAAAATAAAAACCGTGACAGTCCGGAACTTTTTCAGCCCCGGCCCAGCAAAGCGCCCAGGGGAAGCGCCTTACTTCGGCAGCCGGCCCTTTCATCCTGGTTCCCAGCTTCCCCTAGCTCCCCAGGATTACTAATGCCGGGCTGCACCTCTACCCCACCATCTGATGAGGCTTATTTAGTTTTCGCCTACATGCTAACATAATTAAGGCTTGCTGTCAAATAGGTTTTAGAGGCGGGCGCTCCGCCAGGCGCGAGCCAGGTAGGGCTGGATAATAGCTATAATCACGGCTATTAGCGCCAGCGGGTCCAGCTCCATGCCGGCAATAATTACTTTTTCCGGCACCGGAATCTTTAGAAAAGCCGTTAACAGAACCAGGCTGACGTAAATACCGCCTGCGATGGCCGCCAGCTCGGCCAGAGCCTGCGAGGCCGGGCTCGGTTTGGGTTCCACCGGAAATTCCCCGTTTTCTCGCCAAATTTGCATCTTAACCCTTATAGCCCCATAAACCAGCAGGACAAAAATTATAAGGAGAATAAAATACCCTACCACTTCAGCCACCTCCCTCTAAAACTTATGAGGGACGTGGCCAGGATATGATGTTATTTTTTCGGCGACCTGTAACCCGGCTTAGAGGAGGTGCCGTCCTGGCGGCGAAAATTTTCGGCATTTTTTTGACAGTAAGCGCGGTACAAATCTTCAGCGTTAATGCCCAGTTTCAAGCAGATGCTTATAAGAAAGTGCAAAATATCTACCAGTTCGTCTTTTATAGCCTCTAAATTTATTTCATGGGGATCTTTCCACCATTTATAATTAACTTCTTCCAGCAATTCTCCCAACTCGGCCACAATAGCCAGAACCTCTTTTTGCACCCAGGTATTTACATCAAGCTCCGGCAAACGGCGCCGCCGGGCCAGTTCACCATCAAAGGCCGCCTGCAATTCAAAAATATGTTCCAATTTATCCATCTAAATCACCTTGCATTAAAGACCCGCATCGGCCAGCAGCGCGTCCAAATCTATTTCTTCTTTTTGTGGGCCCAAGGTGGCCAGGGCAAAATTTTCGCCCTTATATAATTGCTCGGCTAGGAGTTTGACATCCTCTACTTTCACGCGCTTAATATTTTCGATAACTTCTTCGGCAGTAATAACGCGGTTAAAGCATAGTTCCGTTTTGCCTAGGCGGCTCATTCTCTGGCTGACGTTTTCCATACCCAATAAAAGGTTGCCTCGGATCTGGTCCTTGGTGCGCTGCAGTTCCCTTTCTGTAATACCATTTGTTTTCAGCAACCTGATTTGATTAAGAATGGAAGAAATAACTTCCCGGCAGTTGGCCGGGCTGGTGCCGGCGTAAATAGTAAAGAGCCCGGTATCGCTGTAGGAGGTATGATAAGAATAGATCGCATAGGCCAAACCCTTTTCTTCCCTGATATCCTGGAAAAGGCGCGAGCTTACGCCGCCGCCCAAAATACTGTTGAGCACCTGCATGGTGTAAGCCTGGGAATCTTCCTGGCTTAACCCCGGAGTGCCCAGGCATATCTGTACCTGTTCCGTATCCTTAACGGCGTTATTTACGGCCGCCCGCTCCACAGGCGGCACATGGATCGAGACCTCCCCCGGGAGTCGCCTTTGACCGAAAGCCGTAGCCAGTTTATCCAATACTTCATTCTCTTCTATTTTGCCGGCAACCGCCAGTACGAGGTTGGAGGCATTATATTGTTTTTGATAATAATTTAAAATATCTTCCCGTTGAAGCCCTGCCACCGAAGTATAGGTACCCAGGATCGCCCGCCCCAGCGGGTGGCCGGGCCAGATGGTCTGAGCGAAGAGATCGTGAACCAATTCATCAGGAGAATCTTCATACATTCTTATTTCTTCCAGGATTACGTTCTTTTCCCGCTCGATATCCTCTTCGGTAAAGAGGGAGTTAAAAAGCATATCGCTTAAAATATCGATGGCCAGATCTAAGTGCTCGGCAAGCACGCGGGCGTAAAAACAGGTATATTCTTTAGTGGTAAAAGCGTTTAAAACGCCACCAACCGCTTCTATCTCTTCGGCAATTTGCTTAGCCGTACGCTTCGCCGTGCCTTTAAATAAAAGGTGCTCAATAAAATGAGAAATGCCGTGGTTCTTCTCCGTTTCATCCCGCGAACCGGTGCGTACCCAAATCCCCAAAGCTACAGAATGGACGTAAGGCATGGCCTCGTAAACCACGCGTATGCCGTTATCTAACTTGGCTTTTCGGTACATAATTTCCTCCTCAAACTGGTTTACTTTTTACTTATTTCGCCCCAGCAAAGGTAATTCCTCTCCCTTTTTAAAATTTATTTACCACGCGGGCCGTAGGCGGCCTAAAAAAGAGCGGGCTTCTACCGTTTCGCCAGCAACTAAGGGAACGGAGGCTAGCTCTTGTCCACGGCAATACAGGCAAATTTTACCCAATATCTGACCGCTTTTGATAGGTGCCCGCACGCTTGCAGGCAGAAACACACGCCTTTCCACTTCGGGCTTGACAACAACCGGCAGGGAAAGAGTAAGGGTCCGGTCCGGTCTTACTAAAAGCCGGTTTTTTGTCCCATTAGGTACGTAAACCTGCCAGGAACTATCGCTATCTATCTGCTCGAGATAAAATTGCTCGAAACCGTAATCGAGTAATCTGGCGCTGTCCTCCCACCGGTTGTAACTACCCAAGACCACAGACAAAAGCTGCCGGCCATTGCGCGTCGCCGAGGCCACCAGGCATTGACCGGCAGCATTGGTAGTACCCGTTTTAACGCCATCGGCACCTTGATAGCTCCAGAGTAACCTGTTGGTATTGCCCAAATAGCGCGCACCGTCTGAAGCGATAATGATCGTTTCTTTGGTAGCTACGATAGCCCTGAAGACGGGGTTCTGCATGGCGTAGGCGGCCATCAAGGCCAGATCACGCGCCGTACTGTAGTGATCAGGAGCCGGCAGGCCGTTGGGATTAACAAAATGGGAATTTTTAGCGCCCAAGAGGCAGGCTTTGCGGTCCATGAGCAGGGCGAAATTTTCCTGGCTGCCGGCCAGATGCTCGGCTATAGCTACGGTAGCGTCGTTGCCGGAAGATATTAAAGCCCCTCTTACCAGGGCGCCAATGCTGATTTGAATGCCGGGCTCCAGTCCAATGGAAGCGCCTTCGGTATAGGCAGCTTGCCGGCTAACGGTTACCATTTCTTGCTCGTCGCTCAGCTCGAGGGCTAGGATAGCTGTCAGGATTTTAGTCGTACTTGCCGGGGGTCGTTTAAGATCGGGGTTTTTAGCATAGAGCACCTGGCCTGTAGCCATCTCCATGACTATAGCCGCAGGCGCCGAAACATAAGGCGCCTCGGCAGCGTTAATTTCCCCGGCCGGCAATAACAAAGATAAAAAAAGGCCGGCAAGCAGGGAGGGCAACTTAAATTTTGCCATAAAAAACCACGCTCCCGGAATATAAAGGTATAAAGTTATTATATCCGGGAAGCCATGGTCATATAAAAAAGAGGTTAGCTTAAAGTATTTCGGTGACCGTTTTAAAACCGTATCCTTCTTCTTTCAGAAGGCGGATAATTTCCGGTAGAACTTCCGCCGTCTTTTCCGTAGGGTGAAGGAGTATAACTGCGCCATTTTGGGCTTTCTGCTTCACAATGCGGATTATGTCGGCGCCGTTGCGTTCAGGCATCCAGTCGCCGGGATTAACCGTCCACATAATGGTTTTATAACCGAGCTGGGCAGCCGCAGCCACAACGTGCGGTTTATTTTCACCGTAGGGAGGTGTATAAAGGTTCGGCTTTATGCCGGTTAGCTCCTTTAATATTTTTTCAGCTCTTTCGATCTCCCGTTTGTTGTCCTCCAGGCTCAACTGGTCAACATGGGCATGGCTGAAACCGTGGTTGCCGATCTCATGCCCGGCCAGGGCCAGTTCCTTAACCATTCCTGGAAACTGTTCCGCCCAACGTCCCGTAATAAAAAAAGTAGCCTTAACCCCAGCGCTAGCCAAGGCTTCCTCAATCTTAGGCAAGTATTCCTGACCCCAATCAATGTTGAAGGTAAGGGCTACCGCCTTTATATTGGGATTTCCCTGGTAGATTGGTTCGATTTTCATTACCGGTACCGGGTTTAATTGGGCCCGGGTGAAGCTTAGGCCAAGACCCAGAACAAATAATAAAACCAGCAAAAAAAATGCAATACTTCTTAACCTTCGCCGGCCCAAATAAAAGACATACACTTTGATGTCACCCGCCCCTAATCTTTTTCCATCAAAGTATATGCCTTGCCGGAAGCTTTTAGGATCAAACTTTTTCGCGCAAGCGCTCCCGCCCGTGGCGGCGGTTGTGGTTATTGGAGGTCTTCTCTTCGTTGCCGCGTAAAGCCTGCAACGCTTCCCGGCGGGAAAGCCGCAGCCTACCTTGAGGGTCAAAGCCAATAGCCTTGACCAATATTTCATCCCCTTCATGCACCACATCTTCAACCCGCGCCACGCGGCCAGGCGCCAGCTGGGAAATATGCACCAGGCCCTCTTTACCCGGCATGCCCAGCACGCCAGGTACTATTTCAACAAACGCGCCGAAATCCATTATCCTGGTAACCCTGCCGCTATAAATTTTACCGACTTCTATATCTTTAGTTAAAGCCTCAATAATCTGCAGGGCCTTTTCCCCGGCCTTACTATCTACGGCTGCGATAAAGACGCGGCCGTCGTCCTCAATGTCAATTTCCACGCCGGTTTCCTCGATAATCTTTTTAATTACTTTACCGCCAGGCCCTATGACATCGCGGATCTTTTCTGGGTCGATGGTGGTAATAATCATACGGGGAGCATAGGGCGACAACTGCGGCCTCGGTGCCGGCAAAACGGCCAGCATTTTTTCCAGGATAAAAAGGCGCCCCCGCCTTGCCTGTTCCAGGGCCCGCTCGAGTATAGACCGGTCGATGCCGGGGATCTTAATATCCATTTGCAGAGCCGTAACACCCTGGGCAGTCCCGGCAACCTTAAAATCCATATCACCCAGAGCGTCCTCGATGCCCTGGATATCGGTGAGTATGGCCACCCGGTCCCCTTCTTTTACCAACCCCATGGCTATACCGGCCACCGGCGCTTTTATGGGTACGCCGGCATCCATAAGGGCCAGGGTGCTCCCGCACACGCTGCCCATAGAAGTAGAGCCGTTGGAGCCCAGTACTTCAGAAACGAGCCGGATGGCATAGGGAAATTCTTCTTCTGAAGGTATCATCGGCTCAAGGGCGCGCTCGGCCAAGGCGCCGTGACCGATCTCCCGCCTGCCGGGAGCCCTAATGGGCCGCGCCTCGCCGACGCTGTAAGGCGGGAAATTGTAGTGGTGCATGTAGCGCTTAGTCTCTTCCACTCCCAGGTCATCCAGTACCTGCTCATCGCTAATAGACCCGAGAGTGGCAACCGTTAATATTTGAGTTTCCCCCCGCGTAAAAAGCCCTGAACCATGAGTCCTGGCCAGTACACCGACTTCGCAACTTATCGGCCTAATATCTTCCAGGCCCCGGCCGTCAACCCTGAGCCCCTCATCGAGAATCATTTTGCGGACAATATCTTTTTCAACTTTATTTATATATTCGGCTATCAGCTTTTCCAGATCGGGATTTTCCGCCAGGGCTTCGGCCTCTTCGGCCAAAATATGGCTCAAAATCTCTTGTTTGCAAGCATCTATATTGGCGTCGCGCACTTGTTTAGTCCATTTTTCGGCTATACCCTGCCTGATTACGGTATTGAGGCGATCCTGGCTCAAAGCATATATCCTCTCAGCCAGGCCGGATTCCAGCTCGGCTGCCAAGACCTCCTGCTTGGGCTTGGCCAGGCCTAATTCCTGCGCCTCCCGATAAAAATCTTCGATAAAGTCCACGAGGCGTTTAATTTCTTCATGCCCCTGCATAATACATTCTAACAGTATATTTTCCGGAACTTCCTTGGCACCTGCTTCCACCATCATGATGGCGTCTCTTGTTCCTGCCACCACCAAATGGAGGGTACTTTGCTCGTCTTCTTTAAGGGTAGGGTTAATTACCGGTCTGCCGTCCACAAACCCTACGGCGACGGCTCCAATAGGTCCGGCCCAAGGTATTTCTGAAATGGTCAAAGCTGCCGAGGCACCGATAATACCGGCAACGTTAGGAGGACAGTCCTGATCAACCGAGAAAACTGTAGCGACCACATGGACATCATTGCGGTAAGCTTTGGGAAATAACGGGCGGATAGGCCTGTCTATCAGGCGGCCAGAAAGAATGGCTTTTTCGCTGGGCCTGCCTTCACGCTTAATAAAACCACCTGGTATTTTACCAACCGCATACAACCTTTCCTCGTAATCCACGGTTAAAGGGAAAAAGTCAATGCCCTCACGAGGGGTAGCCGAAGCGGTAGCTGTAACCAAGACCATGGTTCCTCCGTAGGTCACCAACACGGCTCCGCCCGCCTGCCTAGCCAAGCGGCCTGTCTCTAAAATTAAATCTCTTCCTGCTATATTCAAGGACTTACGCAATATCGGTTGCATGAAATCTCTAATTCCTCCCTGTAAACTATTTACCGCATTCAAAATATTATTTCCCTAACTTAAGAAGTTAAAACCATTAAAGAAAGGAGCGGCCTTAAAACCGCTCCTTAATACCTCAGAGTTAATGCCTCAGGCCCAGGGCTTCTACAATTTCCTCATAACGCTTTTTATCGGTTTCCCGCAGATAATTTAAAAGACCCCGCCTCTGGCCGACTAATTTCAACAGGCCGCGCCGCGAATGATGATCCTTGCGGTGTATCTTTAAATGCTCATTAAGGTAATTAATGCGCTCGGTAAAAAGGGCAATTTGTACCTCCGGGGAACCGGTATCATTCGCATGCTTCTGGAAGCGGCTGATAATCTCTTGCTTCTTTTGCCGATCTAAAGCCATCAGGCTTCACCCCCTATTTTGCATGATCCCCTTAGCCGAGAAAAGCGCCAGGAGCCCTCGCTTAACCCAGCTTAAGGTTCCCTTTTGACATTAAGTTAAGTATATTATAGGTTATTTGCTTACAAGAAGCAACTATCCTGCTACCCTAAATTTATTTCCCGATAATAGTGATAACCAGGCGGCCGGCAGGCACATCTTTGGCTACCAGGTCAAAAGGGCGACCGGCCGTACTCACAAAGCCGCGAAACCTGGTGGCTGTAGGTATATATCCGGGTATTCTGCGGGCTGCGGCCAGTATATCGTTAACGGAGAGGCCCTCCTGCCGCAGGTCCCGCAGCCTTTTTTTTGCGTGAGCAGTAATAATTACCCGCACGGTAAAACCAGTCCTGTGCATAAGTTGGTACTACATATTACGCTCCCACCAACCTTCTGGTTACCCAAAGGCCCTCACATTTCCAAAATTTTACGAGCCCGGATAATATCGTTATTTATTTGCCGGCGGAGTTCGCTCTCGCTGCCAAAGCGCCTTTCCTGCCGCAGGAAAGCGCAGAGCTCTATTTCCAGCTCCGTTCCATATAAATTACCATCAAAATTTAAAATGTGCACTTCAACAGTAGCAGGCAAGTTGATGCCAAATGTCGGCCTGCAGCCGATATTAACCAGCCCCGGAAGCTTCGCTCCCCCCGGCATATGGACGCGGCAGGCGTAAACGCCGTATTTGGGCAATTTTATATCATCGGCAATGCGAAGATTGGCCGTTGGGAAGCCTAGATGCCTTCCTCGGCAGTCGCCGCCTGTTACCGTTCCTTCTAACGCCGGCCAGCGGCCTAGCAATAAACTGGCCGTCGCTACGTCACCCTTTTCCAGGCTGGCCCGGATGGCGGTGCTGCTTACCACCTTTCCTGCAACTTTAACCGGCGGAACTACCTGCACTTCAAAACCAAACCTCGATCCTAATTGCTGTAAAAAAGCGGGCGTCCCCATCCCCCGGTAACCAAAAGTAAAATTAAATCCCACCACCACCATTCGTGGCCGGAAATACGGCCACAAGATTTCTTCCACAAAAGCTTCGGGAGAAAGGGCGGCAAGTTTAGGGGTAAAAGGTAAAAAACAAACGCCATCTACGCCCATGGCCTCCATTAGGCGCAATTTTTGTTTCCGGGTAGTTAGCAAACCCGGGTTTACTGCCGGCTGCAAAACAGCCGCGGGATGGGGATCGAAAGTAACCGCCAAGGAATCGGCTGCGGCCTTCCTGGCCCCTTCTACTACCCGGCGGATAAGCTCCTGGTGTCCGAGATGAACGCCGTCGAAGTTGCCCAGGGCAAGGTAGCAATGCTCCGCAATCTCCTGCCAGGAAAAGTCCCAGATCTGCATTTATTTAGCTCCTCTTCCCCACAACCTTTACTGCTTTTAAAATTCGGGCATCGCCCTCAAGCCAGCGGCCAACGGCTAAAAGCTGGCCGGATTTACTAAAAACAGCCACTAGAGCTCCGGGCTTGATATCGGGTGCCCCCTCCAGGCCTTCAGGCTTAACAGGCGCCCCGTTTAAAACGAGCCGCTCTGCCCAGGGCTTAAGCCAAACGGCCGGCAGGTGCTTCAAACCCGTTTCCGGAGGTAACAGGAAAGAATAGTCTTTTCGGGATAAGCAGTCGCTAATTTCTTCAAGGGTATAGCTGTTACCTATGCTAAAAGGGCCGGCCTTGGTTCTTACTAAAAAGTCTAAATAAGCCCCGCTGCCCAGAGCGCGGCCCAGGTCAGCCGCTAGGGTCCGTATATAAGTTCCTTTGGAGCAGGTTATATCCAGCAAGGCCCGCGGGAAAGGCCCCCAAGGCCAAAGGGCAACCAGTTCCAGGCGGCTGATAAAAATAAGCCGCGGCTGCCTCTGAACCTCTTTACCCTGCCTGGCCAAGTTATAAAGGCGCTGCCCGCCTACGCGTATTGCCGAAACCATCGGCGGCATCTGGTAAACAGGGCCCCGGAAACCGGCCAAAACCTGTTCCAGTTTGTCCCGGCCTAACATTTCCACCGGGCGTTCGGCAATTATTTTACCCCACGAGTCCTGGGTATCGGTTTCCCGGCCAAAGACGATTTCCGCCCGGTAACTTTTACCCCCCTCCTGGACATATTGCAGGAGGCGAGTAGAATTTCCTACTGCCAGGGGTAGCACGCCGGCAGCTGCAGGGTCGAGGGTTCCGCCATGGCCTACCCGGCGTACCCCCAGGTAGCGACGGATGATATCTACTACATCATGAGATGTAGGGCCCGGGGGCTTGAGGAAATTAATAAAACCCTCAAACTCCATCTATTATAAAAACTCCCCGACTACGGTTAAAACTTGGGAAATAGCCTCGGCTAACGGGGCTTTCAAAGTGCAGCCCGCAGCCCGGTGATGGCCTCCGCCGCCAAATCTCTGGGCTATTAAATTGACATCCACATATTTCTTAGAACGAAGGCTTACTTTTATCACCTCTGGCTTCATTTCCCGGAAGAGCAATGCCACTTCCACCCCGGAAATACTTCGAGGATAATTGACCAGGCCTTCGATATGTTCGCCGTTAGCCTGTAGCGCGGCCAGGGTAGTTTCCTTAACGTAAATATAGGCTACCTTTCCCGAAAAGGCCAAGGTTAAAGTAGGTAAAACTTGGCCCAACAACTGGATACCGGACAGGGGCTTGCTTTCCCATAGGTGCTCCCGGATAAGCCCTAAATTCGCCCCGGCCTCTAATAATGAAGCTGCCAGCCGATGAGTCCGGGGTCCGGTATTTTCATACTGGAAAGAACCGGTGTCGGTAACCAGAGCGGTATAAAGGCAGGTGGCCACATCAGGCGAAATGGCTATATCCATGGCCTGCAGTAAATAGTAAACCAGCTCGCCAGTAGCCGCTGCCTGGCTGTCCACCAGATTAAGGTGACCGAAAAAGGAATTGCTAGCATGGTGATCGATGTTGATTATCAGGCGAAATTTATCCTGCCACTGAACAAAACCTTCGGCTATCCGGTCCAGGTCGGTGCAGTCAACGGCTACCAAAATAGGCGGCACCTCTTCTAGATCCTGGGGGCGGCAGATAGCCTGGCTGCCGGGGAGAAAGCCGTACATCTCCGGCAGGGGATCGGCATTCAAAGGTATGGCTCTGCAACCATGCTGCCTTAAGGCCAGGGTTAGCCCCAGCGTAGAACCAATACAGTCACCATCAGGGTTAAGGTGGGAACCTATCAATATATCCTTGGCCTTTTTAAGCTCCGTGGCTATTTCCTGAAGTGCCTTCATTTCCTTTTTCTTCCTTGATCTGGGAGATAAGGCGGGCGATGCGGTCGCCGCGCTCGATAGATTCGTCAAACCTGAACACTATTTCCGGGGTATGCCTTAAGGATATCCGCTTTCCGATCTCCCGCCTGATAAACCCCGTCGCCTTGCTTAATCCTTCCAGGCTCTGTTTCTTCGCCTCTTCATCGCCATAAATACTTACATATACTTTAGCATAGCGCAAGTCGGTGGATAGTTCTACCTCGGTAACGGTTACAAAACCTACCCTAGGGTCTTTAAGCTCATCCTGCAGGATCTGGGCAATTTCTTTTTTCATCTGCTCCGCTATTCGCCGAACCCTCAGATCCATTATTTTTACCCCCATTTCTTAAAGGATGCTTCCGAAACAGTACCCATGCCGGAGGGAGTGGTGGCGCTCGCTTACGGGCCGTAAGGCCCCTCACGCCGTCCGGCGGGGTTTCCGACCGGATTTAAGCGTCCTGTACGAGGTTCCGGCCTTGAGCCTCCATGCCCTCGGCCCCGCCTCCGGGCTCGATTTTTCGCCGACCGAAGCGCTCAGCCTTTTTACTCCCGCCTGCCGCCAGCACCCAAGCATTTCCATATTAGTTTCGGAAGAACCTCTTAAAGCGTGCGTTTAATTTCCTCGATAGTATAAGCTTCTATAATATCTCCTTCTTTAATATCGTTAAATTTTTCCAGGCCGATACCACATTCGTAGCCCTGAGCCACTTCGCGCACATCATCCTTAAAACGTTTAAGGGATTCTATGCGGCCTTCATAGACTACTACTCCGTCGCGAACGACCCTGACCTGGGCCCGGTTAACCATTTTACCTTCCAGTACCATGCAACCCGCAACTGTACCCACTTTAGGCACTTTAAAGGTAGCCCTTACCTCAGCGCGGCCCAATTGCACTTCTTTCTGTTCGGGCTCCAGTAAGCCGCTCAAAGATGCCCTCACGTCATCGATCATCTCATAAATAACCCGGTAGAGGCGAATTTCGATGCCTGCTTCTTCGGCGGCCTTACGCCCGTTGGCATCCGGCCTGACATTGAAACCGATTATTACAGCTTTGGAAGCTACCGCCAGCATTACATCGGTTTCGGTAATGGCTCCTACACCGCTGTGAATAATATTTACCTTTACCTCATCCGTGGAAAGCTGTTGCAGGGAATGCCGCATGGCCTCTACCGAACCCTGAACATCTCCCTTGATGACCAAGTTTAATTCTTTCACTTCGCCGGTTTCCAATTTCTTAAATACCTCATCTAAAGAGGTCTTGACGGCGTTCTTCATCTCTTCCTGGCGCTTATTTATGCGGCGCTGCTCGGCGATCTCCCGGGCCATTTTTTCGTCATCTAATACCTGGAAAATATCGCCGGCTTCCGGCACTTCCGATAACCCCAGCACTTCTACCGGCTTGGAAGGGCCGGCTTCTTTAACCTTCTGGCCCTGGTCATCTACCATGGCCCGCACGCGGCCATAACAGGTACCGGCAACTAAGACATCTCCAACCCGCAAAGTACCTTTCTGGATTAACATAGTGGCAACGGGGCCCCGCCCCTTATCCAGCTTGGCCTCGATAACCACTCCTCTTGCCGGCCTGTCGGGATTGGCCTTTAACTCGGCCATATCGGCTACCAAGAGAATCATTTCTAGCAGTTGCTCGATTCCCTGCTTTTTCAGGGCTGACACCGGGACCATAACCGTATCGCCGCCCCATTCTTCCGGCACCAGACCGTATTCTGTCAATTGCTGCTTTACCCGATCCGGATTGGCATCAGGGCGATCGATTTTATTTATGGCCACCACAATGGGCACGCCGGCGGCCTTGGCATGGTTTATGGCTTCTACCGTTTGGGGCATAACACCGTCGTCGGCAGCGACGACCAGCACGGCAATGTCGGTTACTTGGGCGCCCCGGGCACGCATGGCCGTAAAGGCCTCGTGGCCTGGGGTATCCAAAAAGGTTATAACCCGGCCGCCGATCTGAACCTGATAGGCCCCAATATGCTGCGTGATACCCCCGGCTTCCGTGGCCGTAACATTAGTGTGCCGGATGGCGTCCAACAGCGAAGTTTTGCCGTGGTCAACATGCCCCATTACCGTTACTACTGGCGGCCGCTCGCGTAAGCTCTCAGGAGCATCCTCAATATCCTCGAGTTCGGTAATGGGCTTTTCAACTTTAACCTCGACTTTGGCTCCGAGCTCTTCGGCTACGATTGCCGCTGTCTCAACATCGATTTCCTGATTGATAGTAGCCATTACCCCTAAAGAAATGAGCTTTTTTATTACCTCGGCGGCCGTCTTACCAATTCTTTTGGCTAATTCCTGAACGGTGATACTGCCGCTTAAGACGACGTGGGGAACAACCTTAGGAGCAGCGACAACCTCCTGCTTTTTGGGCTTGGGTTTACTAGGCCTAATAAGCTTCGTTTCCCGTTCCTCATCTTGCTCAAAGCGCCTGCGGCTCCGGTCGCGTTCGGGTATATGGGTAACTTTCGGCGCTCTCTCGCGCCTCTTTTCGGGTTGTTCTTTGCCCCGCTCGACTTCCGGCATCCTGGGAATGTGCAAAACCTTTCCTTTCGGTTTCGCCCCTCCCTCCTTAACAGCCTCCTCGCCAGTAGCGGGCCTCTGTTGCCATGGACGGCCTTGGTGGGAGCGGCGGGGGGGTTTATGAGGCGCCTTTTTATCCGGTGCTGGGGCAGCCTCCCCTCTTACCTGGGGTTTCTCGGCCCCACGTTCTTTTGCAAGTTCCTCTTTCTCCCGGGCCTCAGCCGCTTTTTCTTGAACCTTTTCCTTTATCTCTGGAGGTTGCGCCTGGATATGTTCCTCCTTTTGGACCTGCTTTTCCACCCGGGCTTCTGCCCTGCCCTTCTCCTGTTCCTGCTCCGGGATTTCTACGGTTTCCTGCTTTTGGACCGGTTGCTCCGGCGGAATTTCCCGGGCAGCCTGCTCCATTTCAGCCATCTTGGCAGCCTTAGCCGCCCGCCGCAGCTTGCGGTAATGGTTTCTAACCTTGATCACTTCGCCGTTTTCTAAAACGCTCATATGAGAACGGGTATAAATTCCTAAAGCCGACATCGTATCCATAAGTTCTTTATTGGAAACCCGGAGTTCTTTAGCCAATTCAAAAACACGCGTTTTCGCCATTAGTCCACCCCCATCTTTATTAAAGTCTCTTCTATTTCTCGCTGTAGATCCGGGCTAACATCCACTCCTAAGGCCCTTTCAAGGGCGCGATTTTTTAAGGCTTTTTGAAAGCATTCTCGCTGTGGGCAAATGTAAGCCCCGCGCCCGGCCTTCTTGCCGGTAGGATCAAGCAAAAGCGTGCCTTCCGGAGTGCGTACCACCCTGATTAACTCCCGCTTGGCTCTGTGAATCCGGCAGCCCACGCACATACGATAGGGTATTTTCCTGGTCAACTACTTTCCCTCCTGATCCCATTCCTCATCATCCCAGGCATCCCAATCCCCGGCTTCAGATTCGCTCTTGATATCGATCTTCCAACCGGTTAACCTGGCAGCGAGTCTGGCGTTTTGACCTTCTTTACCAATAGCCAGCGAAAGCTGGTTATCAGGAACTATAACCTCACCCACCTTATTTTCGGGATCGATCCTTACATCAAGAACCCGGGAAGGGCTTAAAGAATTGGCTACATAAACAGCCGGATCTTCATTCCACTTTATAATATCGATTTTTTCGCCGCGCAGCTCATTTACCACCGCCTGTACGCGCACCCCCTTAGGGCCGACGCAAGCGCCTACCGGATCTACCTTTTCATCGCGGGAATGGACGGCTATTTTAGACCTGGCGCCTGCTTCCCGGGCCACGTCTTTAATTTCTACAATGCCATCGTGAATTTCGGGCACTTCCAGTTCAAAAAGGCGCTTTAAAAGCCCCGGATGGGTCCGGGAAACTATAATCTGCGGCCCTTTGGTCGTCTTGCGCACTTCCAGGACGTAGGCCTTAATGCGTTCACCCGGCCGCAGGACTTCGCTGGCTATCTGTTCCCCGGGGGGTAAGATGGCCTCCGTCCGGCCTAAATCAATTATCACGTTTTTGCCTTCCTGCCGCCGGACAATTCCGGTAACAATATCGTTTTCCCGGCTGATAAATTCTTCATATATCAGGTTCCGTTCCGCTTCCCGGATACGCTGGACTACTACTTGTTTGGCCGTTTGAGCTGCAATACGCCCAAAATTTTGAGGCGTTACTTCGACTTCAATGACATCGCCGACCTCGTAATTAGGATCGATCCGCCGCGCCTCCTCCAGGCTTATTTCCGAACGCGGGTCCGTTACTTTTTCTACGACTGTACGGCGGGCAAGGACTTTGATTTTGCCGGTATCTCTATGGATATCGATGCGAACGTTTTGTAAAGAACCAAAGTTTTTCTTATAAGCCGAAATCAAGGCGGCTTCAATAGCCTCGATTAAGATTTCGCTGCTGATGCCTTTTTCGCGCTCCAGGTCGCGTAACGCATGAATAAATTCCGTGTTCATCTGCTGCTCCCAACTCCTTTAAAAATCTATAACCAACCGCGCCGAGGCAATCTGGTTCAGGGGCAAGATATAAGTTCCTTCGGCAGTCACGATTTTAACGCCTTCCGGACCCACGCCTTCCAAACGCCCTTGAAAACGGCGCCTGCCTTCAAAGGCAGCGAAGGTACGGATAAAAGCCGTTCTACCCTGAAAACGCCGGAAATCCTCTTCCTTTTTCAAGGGCCTTTCCAGCCCCGGCGAAGATACTTCTAGGTTATAGCTGTGCGGGATCAGGTCCAAACGATCCAGTTCGGACTCCACTGCCCGGCTAGCAGCTTCGCAGTCGTCCAGCCCCACCCCGTTCGGACTATCGATAAATAGCCGCAACACATATCCCTGGCGCTCTTTACGGTATTCCACGTCCACTAGTTCGTAGCCTAGATTGGACAGCAAGGGTTCGGCCAAAGATTTAACCGTCTCAACGATTTTCGACAACTTAATCCCTCCATATCAACGTAAAAGAGTGGGCAAACAAAACCCACTCTTAAACCACAGGTAACATTAATCCCGGAGGAGTAGCGATCTTCTTGAAATTTAGTATACCATACACGGCCCGGAACCGCAAGAAAAAGTGCAGGCCAAAATTAAACTGACTTAACGGCCATACCTTTCCTTGAGCACGTTCTCGATTTCCTCCTTGACCCGGCGGGCCAGTCCCTCCCAGGGTAAGGCAATTTCCCGTCCGCTCTCGCGCCACTTTAAATCGATTGTACCTTCCTGGATAGTCTTTTTGCCAATTGTTAGGCGCAACGGATAACCGATAAGATCGGCTTCGACAAATTTTACCCCCGCCCGTTCATCCCGGTCATCCAGAACAACTTCCACGCCAGCCTGTTGCAACTCGTAATAAAGGCTTTCGGCGATGGCCATCTGCTCACCATCCCGGTTCGAAACCGGTACCACCACTACCTGGTAGGGAGCAATGCTTAAAGGCCAGATAATGCCGCTGGCATCGTGGTTTTGTTCCACGGCCGCCGCCATGGTCCGGCTTATACCGATGCCGTAACAGCCCATGACTATATATTGCTCCTGCCCTTGAGGATCGGTATAGGTCGCTCCCATGGCCCGGCTATATTTCGTTCCTAACTGGAAGATCTGGCCCACCTCAATACCGCGCTTCCTCTCCAGGGGTACGCCGCAGCGAGGGCAGGGTTCGCCTGCTTCCGCCTGCCGCAAATCGGCCACCTCGGCCAGCTCAAAATCGCGGCCGGCATTCACGTTCATATAATGATAGCCCTCGCGATTGGCCCCTGCCACGGCATTGACCATATAGGGCACTTCCAGATCGCCTATCACTCTGATAGATTTAAGGCCAAGGGGCCCGACGTAACCTGTAGGAGCGCCGGCAATCTCCTTAACTTCATCCGGAGCGGCAAGATGTAGGTCTCGGCACCCCAGGTAACGCATTAATTTAACATGGCTCAACTCCCGGTCTCCTCGTAGTAAGACGCTTACTAACCGGCCGTCGGCTTTAAAAAAGAGGGTTTTAATTATTTTTGTAGGTTCGATTTGAAGATAAGAAGCCACTTCTTCTACCGTCTGGCAACCTGGCGTAGGCACCAATTCTAGCTTGGCCGGAATTTCTTCCTGCCTTCCCTTATTTTGAGGCCTGGCCAGGGCGATCTCTATATTAGCGGCATAGTCGCAGGCAGGGCAAAAGGCGACTTCCGCCTCCCCGGCGTCGGCCAACACCATAAATTCATGGCTGTAATTCCCGCCAATAGCGCCGGTATCGGCTTCAACGGCGCGGAAGCGCAGGCCGCAGCGCCGGAAAACGTTGCTGTAAGCCCGGTACATTTTAGCATAGCTCTCTTTAAGGCCTTCTTCATCCCGGTCAAAAGAATAAAGGTCCTTCATGATGAATTCCCGCCCCCGCAGCAGGCCAAAACGGGGACGAGGTTCGTCTCGATACTTATTCTGAATCTGGTAGAGCAGTAACGGGAGCTGTTTGTAAGAACTCACCTCACTACGCACCAGGGCGGTAATGATTTCCTCATGGGTAGGGCCAAGGCAAAAAGGTCGGTGATGGCGGTCGCGCAGGCGAAACATTTCTTCGCCGTAAACTTCCCAGCGGCCGCTCTCCTGCCAGAGCTCGGCCGGCTGGATAATAGGCAAAATGACTTCCTGTCCTCCTGCCAGGTCCATTTCCTCGCGCACAATTTTTTCAATTTTAGAAATGACTCTTTGGCCTAAAGGTAAAAAAGTATAAATACCAGCTGCTACCTTACGAATAAAGCCGGCTCGTAATAATAACTGGTGACTTACAACCTCAGCCTCGGCCGGAATTTCTTTAAGTGTCGGTATTAACATTTGGCTTGTCCGCATAACCCGCCTCCTCTAATACTTTCTCTACCTCTGCCAGCAAGGCTTTAGCTAAATCTTCTTCTCTCGCCCGGGCAACCGGTTTACCTCGGCGAAATATGACCCCAAACCCTTTGCCGGCTGCCACACCTACGTCGGCCTCCCGGGCTTCACCGGGCCCGTTGACGGCGCAACCCATTACTGCCACCTGTAAAGGCGCCGTAATACCGGAAAGCCGCTCTTCAACCTCGGCCGCTAGCTTTTCTAAGTCTACCTGGCAGCGGCCACAGGTGGGACAAGAAATTAATTCTACTCCCCGGGCGCGTAAACCCAAAGCCCGCAGGATCTGGTAGCCAACCTGGATTTCCCGGACCGGGTCACCGGTCAGCGATACCCGGATGGTGTCTCCAATACCTTCGCTCAACAAGATTCCCAGGCCTACGGCCGATTTCACGGCGCCGGCCAGAACGCGGCCGGCTTCGGTTATGCCCAGGTGCAGCGGGTAATCCACCCGGCCGGCTAAAAGGCGGTAGGCGTCAATTGTTAAAGGTACGGAGGAAGCTTTCAAGGAAATTTTCAACGCCGAAAAATCCAGGTCTTCCAAAAGCCTGATATGCCGCTCCGCGCTTTCCACCATAGCCTCCGGCGTAGGCCCGCCGTAACGGGCCAAAAGTTCTTTTTCCAGGGAACCGGCGTTAACGCCTATTCTGATGGGTACCCCCCGCTGTTTGGCCTCGCGGGCAACTATCTTCACTCTTTCCCGGCCGCCGATATTACCCGGGTTTAAACGCAGGCCGTCCACCCCTGCCTCCAGCGCTGCTAGGGCCAGGCGGTAATCAAAGTGGATATCCGCTACCAGGGGAATTTTTG
Source organism: Clostridia bacterium (assembly GCA_030445865.1). Lineage (GTDB taxonomy): Bacteria > Bacillota > DSM-521 > Neomoorellales > Neomoorellaceae > JASUSV01. The sequence goes on along the minus strand of JASUSV010000002.1, from coordinate 97,224 downwards.
CCTGCGCCTTGAGTTTCTTTAAAGCCTTCGCCGCCTCGGCATCGGGCACCGCCACCCGCACTATTTCACATCCGGCCCTTTCCAGCCTTTTGATCTGGGCCAGGGTCGCTTCGATATCGCGCGTATCGGTATTGGTCATGGACTGCACGCTTATGGGGGCTCCACCGCCCACGGTTACTGAACCCACCTGGATGGGCCGGGAATAGCGCCGCTTGATCTCCATGTTTTCACCCTATTAGCCGCAAAATATCTTTATACGTTATGAAGAGCAGCAGAGCCATTAACAGGGCAAAACCGATAAAATGGATAATATTTTCTTTCTCGGGGTCAATAGGTCTACCCCGGATGCCTTCTATGGCCAGAAAGACAAGCCGGCTGCCGTCCAGGGCCGGGATGGGGAAAAGGTTAATTATACCTAGATCAACGCTCAAGACAGCGATGAAGTTAAGTACGTTGGCCAGACCGAAGCTGGCCGCCTGCCCTACTAACTGGACGATGCCAACCGGTCCCACTACTTCGGGAGCAATCTGGCCGGTCAACATCTGAATAAGGCTAGCAAGAATCAAAGTAGTTATGGCCACCGTCTGCTGGATGCCCAAAGCGATGGACCGCAGCAGACCCTGGCGCTCCCAACGGGGTTCAACGCCGATTATACCTACGCCGGAGCGCAGATCCCGTGCCGTTCGTAAAGTAATTTCTCGCTTTTGGCCAGCGCGTTCAATAACCAGGGAAATTTCCTGCTCAGGCCGGCTATAAATCTGTTCTACCATTTCCCGCCAGGTATTCACTTTTACCCCTTCAATGGCCAGTACACGGTCGCCCGGCTGGATGCCGGCAGCTGCCGCCGGGAGCCCTGGCACGACTTTACCGATTACGCTTTTATCGGAAGGTATCCCCAGAACCATAAAGACGAAAATAAAAAGCGCCAGGGCCAGAACAAAGTTCATGGCCGAACCGGCTCCGATTACCCCCATGCGCCATCTCAGAGGCTGGCGGTTAAACCCCCTGGGATCATCCCATTCCCCGGTGTCCCAACCGGCCATTTTGTTATAACCACCCAGGGGGAGGAGACGGAGGGAATAAAGGGTCTCTCCCCGCCTGAACTGCCCTATAGCTGGCCCCAGGCCGATGCTGAATTCCTCTACCTTGATGCCGGCCTTTTTGGCGGCCAGAAAATGGCCCAGCTCATGCACCAGGATCAAGACCCCGAAAACGATAACTGCTAATAATATAGTCAAAAGCTACTCCTCCTCTTTTCCACCCAGGCCTCCGCAGCCCTTCTGGCCCATGCATCGGCGGCCAGAATCTCTTCTAAACCGGGGGCCGGCAGGGAATCGTGTTCTGCCATTACGTCAGCAATCAATTGCGGTATGGCCAAAAACGGTATCTTTTCGCTTAAAAAAGCTTGCACTGCTATTTCATCGGCAGCGCTTAAAACCGCCGGGAAAGTGCCGCCGGCGCGACCCGCCTGGTAGGCCAGCTCCAGACAGGGAAACTTTTCTGTGTCCGGCCGGTTGAATTCCAGCTCACCTATTTGGGCCAGATCCAGCTCGGAGAAAGCGTTCTCCCACCTTTCCGGCCAGCTCAGAGCATACTGTATAGGCAGGCGCATATCGGGCTGGGCCAGGTAGGCAAAAAGGGAACCGTCATTATAGATTACCATGCCGTGAACGATGCTCTGGCGGTGGATTAAAACTTCTATCTGGTCGTAACTTAAAGCAAATAAATGCCTGGCTTCGATGACCTCCAGCCCCTTATTCATTAAGGTGGCAGAATCGACGGTAATTTTGGCCCCCATCTTCCAGTTGGGGTGCTTTAACGCCTGAGCCGGGGTTACCCGGGCCATTTTATCCATGTCCCAATCCAGAAAAGGGCCGCCTGAGGCAGGTAAAATAATTTTTTTTACCTTTTCCCCCGGCCGCAGGCACTGAAAAATCGCCGAGTGTTCGCTATCCACCGGAATTATTTTGGCTTTTGAGCTTTGAACTCTGGCTTGGATTATTTCTCCGGCGGCTACCAAAACTTCCTTATTGGCCAGGGCGATAGTTTTTCCTTGTCCAACTGCTTCCAGAACGGCCTGCAGGCTGGCAATACCTGCCATGGCTGCCACTACCAGCTCAACTTCTGGCTGTTGGACCAGTTCTACGAGGCGCTCCGGACCTGCCAAAATTTTAACCGGCAGCCCGGCTACCTCTTTCTCCAGGAGCCTGGCTTTTTCCGGCTCTAAAAGTGCCGCCATGCGAGGCCGGTAACGCCTGATTTGCTCCGCCAGCAACGCGTTGCTTTTAGAGGCCGCCAGGCCCAGCACCTGAAATTTATCGGGAAATTTATCGATGACCGCCAGGGTCTGCCGGCCTATCGACCCAGTAGAACCTAAAATAACGATACCTTTAGGCATGGTAATTTCCATTTCTCCTATTCTGATAGCGCGAACGCAGGACGGCTTTTAAGATAACTATGGTTAAAGGCCCTAAAACCAAACCGATTATCCCCATAAGCTTCAACCCGGCGTAAAGGGCCACCAAGGCCGTCAGCGGGTAAAGCCCCAAATTAATGGCCACCAGTTTTGGCTGGAGAAGTTGGCGCAAAATAATTATGGCGCCGTACAGCACCAGCAGGGCTATGGCCATGCCGTAATTGCCACCTATTAATTCCCAGGCCACCCAGGGTAAATAGATGGTTCCGGGCCCCACAATAGGCAAAAGGTCGGCAAGGCCAATTAAAAAGGCCAGGGTTAAGGGATACTGTACGCCTAAAAGCAAAAGCCCGATGGTGGTCTGGATTATCTGGATACTGATAAGCAAGGTTTCGGCCCGTAGGAACCCGATTATGGCCTTAATTAAAGAACTTAGGATATCGCCCGTCATGTTTCGCCAGCGAGGCGGGGTAAGCAAGCGGATATTTTTTAAAATTAAATCCCGGTCGCGGCTGAAGAAAAAGGTTGCTACCAGCATTATCAACACGGAAATAAAAAATTCGGGCAAAATACTTATAAAAGCAACCAGCCATTGCGTCAGGCGCACCATTAAATCCCTGGCGTTGCTGGCCAAGCTCTCAATGGTGCTCTGGAAGGTGGCCATTACCTGGGGAGGAATCTGCCCCGAGAAATAAAATTTTTGGAGTTGGGCTATCAATTCCTGGAGCTGGATGCCTGAAGAACGCACCAGTCTCGGGAGGGTAACCGCTAAATTTTCCAGTTCTATTACCATATTAGAGATCAAGAAAAATAGCCCCAGACTGGTACCCCCCAGGAACAAAATCATGGTGACCAACACCGCCCAAGTCCGGGGAAAACGGCAACGCTGCTCAAAAAAATTTACCACCGGATCGATAAGGGCGGCCAGGACACCGGCAAAGATAAATGGCAAGGCCACCGGGAAAACTGCCAGCAATGTGGCTCTTATTGCCGGTAAAATATGATAATAAAGAAGGAAAAATAAAACGACTCCTACCAGGGCTAAAAGCAAACCCCGGAATATCCTGTTGTAGCCATCCTCAGGCAGGTTAACCACCGCATTCTCTCCTTAAATAAAAAAACGCCATTGTAGATAATAGTATACCACCGGCGCCACCAGCAGCAAACTATCAAAACGATCGAGTAGGCCGCCGTGCCCAGGTAAAATTTTACCGCTATCCTTTACCCTCGTCAAACGTTTTAAGGCAGATTCGATCAAATCCCCGATCTGAGCCGCAACTGAAGCCGATAAACCCAGGGGAATCAAAACCCCATAGCTTTTCTGAGGGAATAGCCAGGGGCCAAAACTAATAACCGCCAGAAGAGTTAAAACTAAGGCCCCTAAAGCGCCCTCCCAGGTCTTATGCGGGCTTACCTCCGGCCAAAGCCGGTGCCGGCCAAAAATTAAACCGGCAAAATAGGCTCCCGTATCGCTGGCCCAGGTTATAATGAAGGCGAGGGTTACGGCAGCAAAACCCGCTTGAGAAAAACGCAGAAGGAGCAAATAACTTAAAAGAAAAGCAGTATAAAAAAGGCCTAAAAAGGTGAAGGCGGCATCTGTTAACGACCGCCCAGGAAAATACCAGAGCAAGCCGCCTAAAACTAAAATCAAAATCCATAAAGGGCCCCATGAAGGCAAGTCGCCGTGAATATATATTATCCCTATGTAAGTGAGGGCGCCGATATAACCTACACCAAAGAGAGGCCGTAAACCGGAACGCAGGCCTAAATAAAAAAATTCTCTAAGGGTCATGCATGTTAACAAAGCTACAAATAAAAAGAAAGCCAGGCCGCCTGTATAGGCCAGTAATAAAATTAAGGGGATACCCAGCAAAGCGACGAGGAAGCGCTTCCATAACATGATCAGTCACCGCCATCGAAAGATTTTAATCCGCCAAAACGCCGCTCGCGGCCCTGGTAATCTTTTAGGGCCGCTATTAAGTGTTCCCGCCGGAAATCTGGCCAGAGGACATCCGTAACCCACAGCTCTGTATAAGCCATCTGCCAGAGCAAAAAGTTGCTCAACCGCATTTCACCGGCGGGACGGATTAGAAGGTCGGGGTCAGGCAAACCGGACGTATATAAAAAACCGGAGATGGTATTCTCATCAATTTGCGTTATATCCAGGCGGCCAGCCTGAACTTCCAATGCCAGGCCCTTAAAGGCATCAACCAGTTCCGCCCTGCCGCCGTAATTTAAAGCCAGGTTGAGGATCAAGCGTTGGTTAGATGCCGTTAGGGTTACTGCCTTAGCGAGTTCCGAACGAGCGGCGGCTGGAAGATCCTGCAGGCGGCCAATGGCCCTCACCTGGACGCCCTCGGCCTTAAGCTCGCCGATCTCTTTCTGCAGGTACTCAACTAGTAGCTCCATTAGGCCTTCTACTTCCGATTGGGGCCGTTTCCAATTTTCTGTAGAAAAGGCGTAAACCGTAAGTATAGGTATCCCCAATTCTATGCAGGCTTTGACGATTTCGCGTAAAGATTCTACTCCTGCCCGGTGGCCAAAAATGCGGGGCAGGCCGCGCTTTTGGGCCCACCTTCCGTTACCGTCCATGATAATGGCCACATGGCGGGGTAAGCGCCCTTTATCTAAAACCTCTTCGGACAAAGATGAACCTCCCGTACAAAACAACCCCCTCAAAAGGGGGTTGCCGCTGTTTACTCTTCTACAATAGCTTCATTAGGACAGGCTTCCATACAGGTACCGCAATCAGTACAAAGTTCGGGATCAATAACAAAAGTGTCCTCGCCCTCAGAAATGGCGCCGTTCGGGCATTCGTCGGCGCAAACGCCACATGCCAAGCATTCCTCTGTAATACGATGGGCCATAGGTTATCCACCTCCTTTCACCGGTGGCTTATTCTTCCAGGCCAAAACCAGCTCTACCTGGTTGGCTCCCACCAGGCGCTGCCGCACAACACGGCTTTCATGCTCTTTCCCCGGGGGACAAGGTGGACCGGTAAATTCTTCGGCCACAATCGTATATCCTGCTGCGCCTAGAGCAGACCTAGCCTCCGGCCATGGCCAACCGGTATAATCCACGGCTAAACCTCCATAATTTCCGCTTCCTTGGCAGCCAAGATTTTGTCGATATTTTGAATATAGTTATCCGTTAACTTCTGCACTTTTTCCTGGGCGCGGCGCGCTTCGTCCTCTGAAATTTCGCCGCTCTTTTCTTTACTTTTAAGTTTATCATTGGCTTCCCGCCGGGCGTTCCGCACTTGGACACGAAATTCCTCCGCCTTTTTCCGAGCTACCTTTACCAGTTCATTCCGCCGTTCTTCCGTCAACTGGGGTATAACTAGCCGGATGACGGTACCATCGCTGGTAGGCGTTAAGCCCAGTTCTGATTTAAGAATGGCCTTCTCTATTTCCGGTAAAACGTTACGGTCCCAGGGCTGCACCACTAGCAGCCGGGGTTCGGGAGCGCTTATCCTGGCTAATTGATTGACCGGCGTAGGCGTGCCGTAATAATTAACGGTAATTCTTTCCAGCAAAGCCGGGTTGGCCCGGCCGGCCCGCAGCGCCCCTAACTCCTTGCGCAAATTTTCAACTGCTTTTTGCATCCTGGCCTCTGCCTCCTGAAGAATGGCATTAACCATTAACTTCCCTCCCAACGTAGGTACCAATATCTTCCCCCATTATAGCCTTTAAAATATTTCCTCTGCAAGTGAGACCAAACACAATAATGGGAATATTATTGTCCATACAGAGAGAGGTGGCCGTAGCATCCATGACTCCTAAACCCCGGTTTAATACATCAATGTAATTTAAATCCTTAAGGCGCGTGGCTTCGGGATTAACTTCGGGATCGGAATCGTAGACGCCGTCAACGCGTTTGGCCATCAGGATCACATCGGCCTCGATTTCTGCTGCCCGCAGGGCGGCTGCAGTATCGGTTGAAAAGTAAGGGTTACCCGTGCCGGCTGCAAAAATGACCACCCGCCCTTTTTCTAAATGCCGTATCGCCCGCCGCCGGATGTAGGGCTCGGCAATCTGGCGCATTTCGATTGCGGTCTGGACCCTGGTATCTACTCCCTTGCTCTCCAGGGCATCCTGTAGAGCAAGGGCATTAATGACCGTGGCCAGCATACCCATATAATCGGCTGTAGTGCGGTCCATACCAACGGCGCTCCCCTTAATGCCGCGCCAGATGTTCCCTCCGCCCACAACCACGGCTACGTCGACACCTAGCTCGCGTACCTCTTTGACCTGTTCGGCTATGGAATGTAACGTTTCTTGATCAATACCAAAACCCTGGTTGCCCGCCAGGGCCTCGCCGCTAATTTTCAAGACTACGCGTTTATACTTGGGCTTGCGCATAACGCTTTACACTCCCATTAGGTTTCTACATACAGGCCAAAATTCCTGTTGAATTTGAAAAAAGAGCACCTGAAAGTGCTCTTCTAAAAAATTAGGTTCCTATGATATTTCCCCGACCTCATAGCGGCAAAAGCGCCGCACCACTATATTTTCGCCCAGCTTGGCTATTTTTTCATTTATCAAATCCTTAACCGTGCAGTCCATGTCTTTGATAAAGGGTTGTTCCAACAAACAATTTTCCTGGAAGAATTTTTCCAGTCGCCCTTCAACTATACGTTCTACGACCTTTTCCGGCTTGCCTTCGTTCAGGGCCTGGGCCCGCAGGATCTCTTTTTCCTTGGCTATTACCTCTTCGGGCACATCTTCGCGCGAGATGTACTGCGGCCTGGCAGCAGCCACCTGCATGGCCAGATTGTGCACCAAATCTCGAAAATCTTCGGTTTTGGCCACAAAATCCGTCTCACAGTTAACCTCTATGAGAACCCCTATCCGGCCGCCACCGTGAATGTATGCTTCGACCAGCCCCTCGCTTGCCGTACGACCCGCTCTTTTAGCCGCAGCAGCAAGGCCTTTTTTGCGCAAATATTCAATGGCCTTTTCCATGTCGCCGCCCGTTTCTTCCAGCGCCCTTTTACAATCCATCATGCCGGCGCCGGTGCGGCTGCGCAATTCCTTAACTGTTTCAGCAGAGATCAACTTGTTCCTCCTTTCTTTACTCGGCCACGGCCATTTCAGGTTGATCTAAACCCTGGCGCCCTTCGATTACGGCATCGGCTATTTTGCTGGTTATTAAACGTACTGCCCTGATGGCATCATCGTTTCCGGGGATAACATAATCTACTTCATCCGGATCGCAATTCGTATCCACAATAGCCACGATGGGTATCTCCAACCGCCTGGCTTCCGCTACGGCGATCTTCTCTTTCCGGGGGTCGATTACAAAAAGAGCGTCCGGCAAACTCTGCATATCTTTGATGCCCCCCAGGAAACGCTGTAATTTCTCCCGCTCGCCGGAAAGCCTGGCCACTTCTTTTTTGGGCAGCAGCTCGAACTTGCCTTCTTCTTCCATACGTTCCAGCTCTTTCAGCCTTTCGATCCGCCTGCGGATGGTCTGAAAATTAGTAAGCATGCCGCCCAGCCAGCGCACGTTTACATAAAACATACCGCAGCGTTCCGCTTCTTCTTTAACGGCTTCCTGGGCCTGTTTTTTCGTACCGACGAATAATAGTTTGCCCCCGTCCCTGGCCAGGTCGCGCACAAAGTTGTAGGCTTCTTCCATCATTTTCACGGTCCGCTGCAGGTCGATAATGTAGATCCCGTTGCGCTCCGTAAAAATATAAGGAGCCATTTTGGGATTCCAGCGACGCGTCTGGTGACCGAAGTGTACGCCGGCTTCCAGGAGCTGCTTCATGGAAATAATAGCCATCCCGACACCTCCCTTCATGGTTTTGCCACCGCCGCCCTCATTTCCCCTGAGAACCCAAAGGCACCCCTCAAGAGATCGTTGCGGCGTGTGTAGTAATAAAAACACCAGAGGTAGTATAGCATAAACCTCTGGTGTTAAGCAACTTTTTATGGCGGCCAAACCTTATTTTTACTCAGGGTTTGCCCCGGCTGGAAGGACCAGAACCGAGATGTCGTGGTTCTGAACCCCGCCGCCCTCAAGGGGGCTCGTCCTGCTTTTAGATGGTCTAACCATTAAACCCAAAGCCCCACCCCATTTCTAACGGCGTCGGAGTTTTTCCAGTTCCTCCAGGAGGTTCTCGTTTAATACGCGAATATAGGTGCCTTTCATACCCAGGGACTTGGACTCGATAACGCCCGCGCTTTCAAACTTCCGCAAAGCGTTGACAATTACCGAGCGGGTGATGCCTGCCCGGTCGGCTATTTTGCTGGCTACTAAAATCCCCTCATTGCCGTCCAGCTCCGCAAAAATATGTTCCACCGCCTCGAGTTCGGAATAGGATAAGGTGTTCAAGGCAACGTGAACTGCCGCCCTCTTTCTGGCCTCCTCCTCAATTTTGTCCGCCTTAGAACGCAAGATCTCCATGCCCACTACTGTGGCCCCGTATTCGGCCAAAATTAAATCTTCATCGGTGAAGCGCACATCAAACTTGGAAAGTATCAGGGTTCCCAGCCTCTGGGCTCCACCGGCAATTGGCACGATGGTGGTCAATTTGTTATTGAAAATGCATTTTTTGCCCAGATCAAAGACGCAGGCATTGCCAACCTGGCAGAAGTTTGCCTGGGTCTCGTCAATACGAAGTAGCTGTTCATTATAATTTTCCGGGAACCTTTCCGACTGAAAGACGATATCTTCCATGATCTCGCAGGTAAAGCCTTCCATAAAGGCATACCCCAAGACCCTTCCTTGCCGGCTGACGATATAGCAGTTGCATCCCAGGACATCGCGCAAAACACCGGCTATTTCCTGAAAATCAACGGGGTTACCGGCAGCTTTCTGTAATAAGCGGTTAATGCTGCGCGTTTTTTCCAATAAAGTTTGCATTTTATTCGATCCTCCTTACAACTTTTTATAGAATGTAGGCACGGACATCGGCATTCTGGACAATATCTCCCAACCTTTCACGAACGTAGCGGCAGTCTATCTTAATTCGCTGCGGACCTATATCTGGAGCAGCAAAGAGGAGATCCTGTAAAACTTTTTCTAAGATCGTGTGCAACCGCCGGGCACCAATATCTTCTCCCTGAGTATTTACAGTATACGCAATTTCGGCAATTTCCGCAATAGCATCTGATAAAAATTCTACCTCAACCCCTTCGGTTTTTAACAAAGCCGCGTATTGCCTCAATAATGAATGTCGGGGTTCGGTGAGAATCCGCTCGAAATCTGTCTTAGTCAGACTTTTCATTTCTACCCGTATAGGGAACCGCCCCTGCAGTTCCGGAATCAAGTCGGAAGGTTTGCTCACGTGGAAGGCGCCGGCAGCGATAAATAAAATATGATCGGTTTTTACCGGCCCGTATTTCGTCTGCACAACCGTTCCTTCCACGATGGGAAGGATATCCCGCTGCACACCTTCACGGGAAACATCGGGACCGGCGCCCTTCTCGCGGCCGGCAATTTTGTCTATTTCATCGATAAAAATAATGCCATGCTGCTCGACCCGCTGAACGGCGAGGGCAGCAACGGTATCCTGGTCTATAAGTTTATCGGCCTCCTGCTGGGTCAGTATCCGCCGAGCTTCGGCCACGGTAACCAAGCGTTTACGCTTACGGCGGGGCAAAAGGTTGCCCAGCATATCCTGCAAGTTAACGCCCAGCTCTTCCGCGCCCAGGCCGGCTATGGCAAAGCCAGGGAAATTGCTCTCTTCGACCTCGATTTCCACCATGGAATCTTCCAATTCTTTCCGTCTGAGCTTCTCCCTGATTATCGCCCGTTGATCATCGCTTACCCAACGGCCATCCTGGCCCTGTTCGGGGCCATAACCGCCAAAAATTGCCTCCCAGGGGCTGCGACTTTCCCGCCCCCTGCCCGGCCGCGGAGCGAGAATATCTAAAAGCCTTTCCTCAGCCTGTCTGGCAGCCTGTTGTTCAACCTCGCTCCTCTTCTCCGCCTTTACCATACGCACCGCATTTTCGACTAGTTCCCTTACCATGGATTCTACGTCGCGGCCTACGTAACCGACTTCCGTATAACGCGTTGCTTCGACCTTAATGAAGGGGGCGTTGGCCAACTTGGCCAAGCGGCGGGCAATCTCCGTCTTTCCCACGCCGGTTGGACCGATAAGGAGGATGTTTTTCGGCAAAACCTCCTCGCGCATCTCCGGGGGCAGCTTTTGCCTCCGGTAACGATTTCTTAAAGCTATCGCCACGCATTTCTTGGCCTCTTCCTGGCCCACAATATATTTATCTAATTCGGCCACAATCCTGGCCGGCGTTAGTTCCTCCAGCAATTCAGTTACCCCCTACCCCAGTTCTTCCACCACTATCTGGTCGTTAGTGTAAATGCAGATGCTGGCAGCTATTTCTAAGGCCCGGCGGGCAATTTCGCCGGCGCCCATATCGGTATATTTAATTAAAGCCCGGGCGGCTGCCAGCGCATAAGGGCCTCCCGAACCGATGGCTATTACGCCGTCGTCGGGTTCCACAATTTCCCCGCCGCCGGATATAACCAGCAGATGCTCTTTATTGGCGGTAACCAGCAACGCCTCCAGGCGCCTTAACATCCTGTCCGTGCGCCATTCTTTACCTAATTCCACGGCAGCGCGCATGAGGTTGCCGTGGTATTCCTCCAACTTGCCTTCAAATTTTTCAAAAAGAGTAAAGGCATCGGCAACGCTGCCCGCAAAACCGGCCAGGACTTTGTTCTGGTACAGGCGGCGGACCTTACGGGCTTTGTGCTTGAGGATAGTGTTGCCCAGCGTTACCTGCCCGTCAGCGGCCATAGCTACGCCGTCTTCCCGCTTAACGGCTACTACGGTTGTGCCTTGCAATTTCTTAACCCTCCCCCATTTTCCCCTTTAAGCACGGGGATGAGCCTTCTTATATATCTCCCGCAGGCGTCTCTGGGAAACGTGGGTATAAATTTGGGTTGTCGAAAGCCGGGCGTGCCCGAGTAATTCCTGCACCACCCGCAGATCTGCTCCCCTTTCTAAAAGGTGGGTGGCAAAGCAGTGGCGCAAGGTGTGGGGTGAGATGTTCTTCTTACCTCCCACCAGCTTCAAATAGTGCTGCAGGCGCTCCCGCACCCCTCGCGCAGTCAGGCGTCCGCCCCGGTAATTTACGAATAAAGGCTGTCCCTTTAGAGAAGGGGTTCTCCCGGCCAGGAAAGGGCGACCCCTTTCCAAGTAATCCTTTAGGGCTGCAATAGCCGTTTTTCCTAAGGGGACCAGGCGCTCGCGCCTACCTTTACCGTATACCCGCGCGTACCCGGTTTCCAGTTCTACGTCTTCTAGATTTAAAGCCACCAGTTCGCCCACGCGCATACCTGAAGCATAGAGTACTTCCCACAAAGCCCGGTCGCGTAAGCCCAGGGGCGTTTGGTCCGGGGCCTCCAGCAAGGTAACCAGTTCAGCATAGGGCAAAAAGTCGGGCAGCTTGCGCCTTTGTTTGAGCGCGCTGATGAGCGCCAGGGGATTAACCCGCGCTTTTCCTTCCCGCAAAAGATAATGATAAAATGAGCGGAGGGCGGCTATTTTCCGGTTAATACTGCTGCGTTGGCGGCCCAACAGGTGAAGCCAGCCCAGGTACCGGCGCACGGTTAGGTGATCGACCTCATCCGGCCCCGCTCCTGCCCCCAGGCGCTCCTCGACGAAGAGGGCGAATTGTTCCAGGTCGGCCCTGTAGGCACGCAAAGTTGATCCGGCAACATTCTTTTCGCCCTGGAGATATAAAATGTATTCGTCAATGGCCGTAGCAAACTTGAGCACAAAATTTCACCTTGATTTATGTTAACATATATTCTGTATCCTTGGCAAATTAAATTTACAGAAAAGTTACAGCTTCACTTTACCTGAGTCTGGGGCGGTATCTCTTCATAACCGCAGTCTTTATTGGGGCAGATATAGCGCAGGCCCTGGCGCCCGTTTTTTTCTACCAGGCGCAGGCCGCAGCGCGGGCAGGTTATGTTCGTCGGTTTATCCCAGGAAACATAGCTGCATTCAGGGTAATTTTTGCAGCCGTAAAATTTACGGCCTCTTTTGCTGTGGCGCTCCACTATCTCCCCGCCGCATTCCGGGCAGCTTACGCCAATATCCTCCACCAAAGGTTTGGTGAAGCGGCACTCGGGAAATCCGGGGCAGGCCAAAAACTTACCGTAACGGCCCTTTTTGATAACCAGGTTACGGCCGCAGAGCTCGCACTTCTCCTCGCTGACTTCCTCCGCCAGGTTTATGGAACCAATATTTTTTTCGGCCTTTTCTAGGCTTTGGCTAAAGGGCAGGTAAAAATCTTTTACCACCTCACGCCAGGAAAGCCTCCCGGCCTCAATCAAATCTAACCGCTCCTCCATATTAGCCGTAAACTCTACGTCCACGATGTCCGGGAAATGTTCCTTTAAAAGTTCCACTACAATTTCCCCCAGCTCCGTGGGCACAAACTGTTTACTTTCCCGCACTACGTAGCCGCGCTCTAGGATGGTATCGATGGTAGGGGCATAAGTGCTGGGCCGGCCAATGCCAAGCTCTTCCATAGTTTTAACCAGGCTGGCATCGGTATAGCGCGGCGGCGGCTGGGTAAAATGCTGCTTGGGCTCGAGTTTGTGCAGATCTAAGATTTCACCCTCATTTAGTGGCGGCAGAAGGCCTTCGCCCTCATCCCCTTCTTCTTCCCGACTTTCCTGGTAAATTTTTAAATAACCGGGGTACTTAATTATCGACCCCGCAGCCCGGAAAATATAATCTCCGGCCGCGATGTCCACCGAAGTTTGCTCCAGAAGAGCAGCGGGCATCTGGCTGGCCAGAAATCTCTCCCAGATAAGAACATAAAGCCGGTACTGATCCCGGTCGAGATAGGGTTTAAGGGCCTGCGGTTCACGCCAAACGGAAGTAGGCCGGATGGCCTCATGGGCATCCTGGACGCCTTCCCGGCTTTTATATTGCCTCGGTTTTTCCAGGACGTAATCGGGACCCAATCTGGCCGCCAAGTAATCCCGCGCCTCCACCTGAGCTACCTCGGCAATGCGGGTGGAATCCGTGCGAATATAGGTTATCAAGCCAACGCTGCCTTCAGGCCCTAGATCCAGGCCTTCGTATAATTGCTGGGCTATTTGCATGGTTCGCCGGGCGGTAAACCCCAGCTTGCGATAAGCTTCCTGTTGGAGCGAGCTGGTAGTAAACGGGGGCGGGGGATTCTTGCGCTTGTCTCTTTTTTTAACCTCTTGGACTTTAAAAATCTTACCTTCCAGCCCAGCCAGCACGGCCTGCATTTCTTTTTCGCTGGCAATCTCGATTTTATCCTGGCCTTTTTTTAACAGTTTGGCTGCAAAAGGTTTTTCGCTGGCCGGCGCCAGCCAAGCGGTAAGGCTCCAGTATTCCTGGGGTTTAAAAGAGCGGATCTCGTTCTCCCGGTCGCAGATAAGGCGAAGGGCCACCGATTGCACCCTGCCGGCGCTCAACCCTTTACGTATTTTGCGCCAGAGGAGGGGGCTCAGGCTGTACCCCACCAACCGATCAAGCACCCGGCGCGCCTGCTGAGCTCCTACCCTTTCCTGGTCAATAGGGCGCGGCCGGCGCATGGCTTCTAAAACGGCGTTCTTGGTAATTTCATTAAACTCTACTCGGCAGGGCCCGTCGCCTAAGCCCAGCACCTGCTGCAGGTGCCAGGCGATGGCCTCCCCTTCCCGGTCCGGATCGGGAGCCAACAAAACCTTATCCGTCTTTTGGACCGCAGATTTCAATTCCCTAATAATCTCGCCCTTGCCGCGAATGGTAATATAATAGGGCTCAAAACCGTGCTCTATGTCCACGCCCAACTGGCTTTTGGGCAAATCGCGGATATGACCCTTAGAAGATTTAATTACATAATTTTTACCTAAAAATTTGGCCAAAGTTTTGGCTTTCGCAGGCGATTCTACAATAACCAGGGTCTTGGCCACTTTATCACTCCCATCTAGCGCCGTAGGTAATAATTTCCCGGAAGCCTCTTAATAATTCCCTGAATCTCCAGCTGTATAAGTGTCCGATTAACCAGAGCTGCATCCATACCCGCCGCCTCCAAAAGGGCATCAATGTGTACCGGTTGCAAATCGATAAACTTCAGTACGCGCTCCTCCTCAGGAGTAAGTTTAAACCGGTTTGAGGCAGCATCTTCACTTAATAATTTTGGGAAAAGCCTGTACTGGCAACCGTACTCTTCCAAAATGTCGGCCGCGGTTTCCACCAGCTTGGCGCCCTGTTTTATTAGATTATGCGATCCCCGGCTATATTTACTCGTCACCGGGCCGGGTACAGCAAAAACGTCCCGCCCCTGCTCCAGGGCCAAATCGGCGGTTATAAGGGCGCCGCTTTTTTCTCCTGCCTCTACCACCACCGTACCCTCAGCCAGGCCGCTGATAATGCGGTTGCGCGCCGGGAAATTTTTAGCTACTGGAGGTGTTCCCAAAGGGAATTCGGTTAAAAGCAACCCCTGCGCGGGTATCTCAGAATAAAGTTTTTTATTCTCGCGCGGGTAAACGGTATCCAAACCGCAACCCAGGACAGCCACCGTTAGGCCACCTCCTTTTAAAGCGCCCTCGTGCGCCGCCGTATCTATCCCCCGCGCTAGGCCGCTGACGACAACTACGCCCTCCGCCGCCAGGTCCTGGGCCAGCCGGGCCGCTATTTTTAGGCCGTAAGGCGTGGCCCTCCGGGTGCCGACAATGGCTATTCTTAACTCCGCCTGCCAGACATCCCGGCGCCCTTTAATATATAACACCGGCGGTGGATCATATATACGTTTTAAATTTAGAGGATATTCTTCCGCCTCTAAGGTAATTACTTCGATGCCCTTCCGCTCGAGAGCGGTTAAAAGGGTTTCGGGCTGCGCCTTCCGGCGCCAGGAGAAAAAATTATGAATTAAAGCCTCCGGCCAGCCTAAAGCCAGGAAATCTCTTTCGCCTGCCTTTTCCCAGGCAGTGCGGGCGCCGCCCAATTTGTGAATAAGCTGAATGCAGCGGCGTGCTCCGAGACCGGGTGTTTGGGAGAGCGCTACCCAGTAAGCCTTTTCCTCCATAAACTACCTGCCTCTCTCCGGCAATTAGTTTTTTAACTCCGACCTGCCCTTGTTACCGGAGCGAAAAAGCCGGTTTGTTGGGGGAAGAAGAGCGCGGACGTCTAAATTTTAGAAAATTCTTCCTTCCAAAACGCAAATAAACCTGCCGGTTGACGGTCATCTCTAGAGCATCGTCCAGGGGTTCGAGTTCCACCTGCCCGTGACGGCGCTCCAGAGCCAGCTTTAAAATGTAGTCAGCAAGATGGGGGTTTTTAGCCAGCAGCGGACCGTGAAGGTAAGTGCCTAGGGCCCGGCGGTAACGAACCCCTTCGGTGCCGTCAAGGCCGTTATTGCCGTAGCCGTATAAAACCCGCCCTAAAGGTTCCCCGCCTTCTAAATAAGTCCTGCCGGAATGGTTTTCAAACCCCACCACCGGTGCCCCGCCGGGCAGAAAACCAAGCTCTACGGCAATATTGCCGCGCAGCCTTTTAGCGCCCGCTTCCGTGTATACCGGAAAAAGTCCTACCCCCGGGAAAACCTCACCCCGAGCCGAACGATAGAAATGGCCCAGCAACTGGTAGCCGCCGCAAATGCTCAAAATAGCTACGCCGGCTTCGGCTGCCTCCAGCAAGAGAGGGCCCTTTATTTTTAAATCCTCGCTGACCACGCCCTGCTCTTGATCCGGCCCGCCGCCCAGAAATATAAGGTCATAAGCAAAAGGATCAATACGCTCACCTAAAGAACGGTAATCAACCTCTACCTCCCATCCCCGCCACCGGGCCCGCTGGGCGAGTATTAAAATGTTTCCCCGGTCACCATAAAGGTTAAGCAGGTCGGGATAGAGATGGCAGATGCGCAGCTTCACTTTGTTTCTCCCATTTCTGCAGTAATTTCCTGTAAGGAGCCAGATTGGTGTAAGTGCAAAGGATGTACAATCCCTCCGCGTCGGTAGCCAGCAAAGCCTGCAGGCTTTCTTTTTTATCCGGGACAACGCCGATTTTTTCTTTAGGTAGACCGTTATATTTTAGGCAAAGGGCCATATCTCCCGCCCTCAGCCCGGAGCAGATTAAACGCTTAATGTTGCTGCCGGCCAAGGGGGTTAATTCGGCATCCCAGATCCAGGAAACATCTCGGCCGTCGGCTGCCAGGTCGTTTATGGCCAGGATAAAGGCTTGTGCCTGGCGCTCATCTACTACCGCCTTAACCGCCTGGGTCAGGCCAGCGGGATTCTTGACCAGCAACAAAGTGCAGAGCCTCTCCCCCAAGTGAAAAACTTCAGTTCTTCCCTGGCCCGGCTGAAAGCGAGCTACAACCCCGGCGATTATTTCCGGCCTTACCCCGCTGGCCAGGGCGGCAGAAGAAGCAGCCACCAGGTTATAAATATTATAAAGGCCCCTGAGCGGAGTTTCCAGGGTTACACTTCCTCCCGGAAAACGAAGTTCGAAATGTTGGCCGCCATTCCATCCGGCCAGGTTTTGGGCTAAATAATCGGGGCGCGGCCTTTTAAAAGCGCACCGCCCGCAGCTGTAATCGCCCAAATGGCTGTAATGGTAATACTTAAAATTTAAAGGGGTGCTGCAAAAGGGGCATATTTTTCCTTCGTGCACTTCTCCGCTTTCCTGGCGGCTATCCGCCACCCTGGCCATGCCATAATACAGGACCTTGTCCCTGCTACTTCCCAAAGAAGCTACCAGGGGGTCGTCGGCGTTAAGCAGGAGATGACACTGCGGTTGCAATGCCAGGGCGCTACGTATGGCCGCCGCCAGGCGTTGGAGTTCGCAGTAACGGTCCAGTTGGTCGCGAAAGAGGTTGGTTAACACCAAGAGATCTGCTTTTATCTGGCTTAAGATTCTTTTAAGGCTGCCTTCATCGATCTCTAAAACGGCAAGGTAGCGACGCCCCTTTTTTAAAGGAGCGCGCAGCAGGGCCGTTACCACCCCTGCCGCCATGTTCGCTCCCTCATGGTTATTAATAACCTGCCAACCCTGTTCCTGGCAAAGGGCGGCAATCAAGTTGGAGGTGGTCGTTTTACCGTTAGTCCCAGTCACCACTATAATCCGTTCAAAGCCGCAGGCGAGCCTCGATAAACAGAAAGGGTCTACGGTTAAAGCTATATAACCCGGCAGGGAGGTGCCGCCCGAAGGGAACAATCTGGCTATATAAACCATTGCCTTGCCGAGAATCACGGCTATTATGAAGCGCAAGGTGGAAATAAGGCGCAAATTCAGTTTTGCCTCCTTACCGCAACACGCTGCAAGCGCCGCCCCAAGAAATTAAATAAGGCGGTATATTCCTCCATACGTAAAAGGTAGGCTAGGGCCAGATAAAATAAAGCGCCCAGTAGAATAAGCGATACCAGCTCTATGGCTTCCCTGATTAAAGCTATCCAGTTGACAGGTAAAATAAAGTGAGGAGCCAGTAAAAAGATAAGAGCGCCCATAAACAAAGAGGCAACCAGGCTCTTGGTAAACGTCTGCCCTATGCGCTTCATATCCAGCCCTTGAACTCGCCTGGCCAACGCCCTGTAGAGAAGACAAATATTAACGAATCCCGCCAGGGAATAGGCCAGAGCAAGGCCCCGGACTCCCCAGAGGGGACCCAGGGTAAAGTTGAGCGACGTGCCCACCGCCAAGGTTACGAGGCTGATCTTTAAAGGCGTAATGGTATCCTCCAGGGCATAAAAAGCCCGGCTTAAAATTTCGTAAGTACCGTAGGCTATAATTCCCAGGGAATAATAGGTTAAAGCCTGGGCTGTAACCAGGGTATCGGCCGGGGTGAAGCGCCCGTGCTCAAATAAAATTCTAATAATGGGCTCGGCGAGCACGATCAGGCCCACGGTGCCGGGAAGGGCAATAAAAATTATGGCCCGAAGGGAAGTAGTCAGGTAATGGGCAAACGTCTTCATATCCTTTTCCCTGGCCCGGCGGGTTAAAGCCGGCAGAAGGGTAATACCCATGGAAGCGGAAAAAAGAATGGGCACTAGAACCACCCGGCTGGAAATGGTAAGGGCGTTTATGGAGCCGCTGGGTAAAAAAGAGGCGATAAAAGTCTGGTTAATAAAAAGGTTAATCTGAGCTATAGACAACCCGACGGAAACCGGTAACATAAGTTTAACCGTACGCAGAATACCGGGATCGCGCAGATCTAGAGAAAAAGTATAAACGGGCTTAAGCCGCCAGACGCCCCATAGTTGCACCAAAAAATTTAATGCTGCGCCGATCAGAGTTGAATATGCGAAGGCAGCGATGCCACAAGTTTTTGCCAAGATTAACCCAAAAATAATAATAGCCGCGTTATAAACGAGTGGGCCAAGGGAGGTACCGATAAAGGACTGGTAGGCGTATTCCGTACCCATCAAGACGCCGTTTAGGCAATGAAAGAGGATGGCCATCAAGACGATGCGCGTCAGGTAAGCCGTATATGCTACCTCGTGGGGAGTAAAACCGGGCGCCACCACGCGGACAAGCAAGGGCGCCAGGAGCATGCAGATTGCTACCGCTGCTCCTACGGCGACCAGGACGAGATTAAAAGCAATGCTCGCCGTCCGCCAGACATTTGCATCTTTCTTTTCGGCCAGGTAACCCGATA
Source organism: Clostridia bacterium (assembly GCA_030445865.1). GTDB lineage: Bacteria > Bacillota > DSM-521 > Neomoorellales > Neomoorellaceae > JASUSV01. Next base: position 78,207 of record JASUSV010000002.1, on the reverse strand, counting down.
ATACCGGCACAAAAGCAGAGCTAATGCCGCCTCCTACCAAAATCAGGTAGATGGTATCCGGAACAATAAAAGAAGCATTGAGCATATCGGTTAAACGATTTTGCCCGAAAACTAAAGAAATAGCCGAGTTTCGGAAAAAGCCTAAAACCCTGGAAAGGGCCATGGCTACGCTTACTATAACGGCCGCTTTAGCCAGTCCTTGGGTTGTTCTTTCCACCATATTTATCCTCTGTTAAAATACATTTTTGGCACACTAACTGTATTTTAATCGTAAAAGAAGGAAAAAGAAAGGGGTGGCCTCTTCCACCATCCCCGGAAAAAACGAAAGTAGCTTTTTACAAACCCGGGCTATCCAATTAGGAGAAGCCCAGCGGCAAAGGTAGGAGTCGGTACCTACCTGTCAAAGTAGATGTTCTTGCCGGTAGCCGAAAGCGGTATCCCAACGACGATTTCTCCTTCGATCAGGCCCTGCTTGCGGGCCACAACGCCGATCCGGTACATGATGCGGTTGTCGACGTTAAGAATACTGGCCGTTTTAACAGCCGAACCTATAGCAATACCGAAATCAATCAGCCGCCACGCGCAAAGGGGGCCGGCAAACTCCGGCCCGGAACGAGGATCGGACAGCTCAGCGCAACGGTCGGCTCCGCAGGCGCCGCAATCGAGGGCTACCTTCTGGGCTCCCTTCAGGGCCAGTAGCAAAACTGCACCCGAATTACGCACGTTTTCCCCGTCGCGGTCAAAATTCTTTTTGTTGGCTTCGCGGCCGTAAGCTACCATAGCATCGGCCAGACGCTTAAGCTCTTCGCCGGTTAGAATTTTTAACTCCAGGAAATCCTTACCACCAGCCTTAGGAGCCGTTCTTGCCGATATAGCCATTAACTGGCCTACGAGTTGCAAGGTTTGCACTTCATTCATGTATACAAACGCACCTCCCCATACGTTAGCCCAAAAGTTAAAATGGTTATTTATCAAGAAAATTATTCTCGCCTGAAAAAGGAATTCCTGCCTGTTTGCAGGAAAAAGGTGGTGCAGCTAAGAATATAATCCAGGAGCATTTTTTGCAGAAAGGGAAAGCAATATGCTGGCCATAGTAGGTAGTCTCGCTCTCCAGGGCCTGGAGGGCAGAGAAGTGAGAGTAGAAGTCGATGTGACTAACGGTTTGCCCGCTTTCAACATCGTCGGTCTCCCCGACGAAGCCGTAAGGGAGGCGCGGGAACGCGTGCGGGCGGCGATAAAAAACTCGGGTTTTGATTTTCCCGCCCGCCGTATTACGGTTAATCTCGCGCCGGGGGATATAAAAAAAGAGGGGCCGGCTTACGATCTACCTATTGCCTTAGGCGTACTGGCCGCCTGCGGAGTTATAAGCGCCGAGAAGCTGCAGCAAATTATCGCTGTGGGCGAGCTTTCTTTGGAGGGAGAAATCAGGCCGATCCCAGGAGTGCTGCCCATGGCCCTCGCCCTACAGGATTTGCAACCCAAAGCCGTTATGCTGGTGCCCGCCGGCAACGGCCCCGAGGCTGCCCTGGCCAGAAAGCTTGAGGTACGGGTGGTAGAAAATTTAAAACAGGTTGCCCTGGCCCTCTGCGGTGAAGCCGAGTTGCCCCGTGCACAGTTAAACGGGGAGGCAAATTGGGACGGAGGCCGGTTTCCGGCGGGGCCAGATCTGGCCGACGTGCGGGGGCAAACGGCGGCCAAGCGCGGCCTTGAAGTTGCGGCTGCCGGGGGACACAATTTATTGCTCATCGGCAGCCCGGGAACGGGGAAAACGCTGCTGGCCCGCTGCCTGCCTTCTATCCTGCCGGATTTATCTGAAGCCGAGGCTCTGGAAGTCACCAAGATCTACAGCGTGGCCGGCCTCCTTCCTCCTGGCCAGGGGTTGATACGCCGGAGGCCCTTCCGCGCCCCTCACCACACGGCCTCTTCGGCCAGCATTATCGGTGGTGGGCGCATACCTAAGCCGGGGGAGGTCAGCCTGGCTTCTTACGGCGTTCTCCTTTTAGATGAGCTGCCCGAATACCGACGCGATGTGCTGGAAGCGTTGCGGCAGCCCCTGGAAGACCGGGTAGTAACCGTTTCCCGGGTAGCAGCAGCCATAACCTACCCCGCCAATTTTATGCTGGTGGGAACCATGAACCCTTGCCCCTGTGGTTTCTTGGGCGATCCGGTCAAAGAATGCCGCTGCACTCCACATCAAATCGCCCTCTATCGCAAGCGCCTTTCCGGCCCGCTTTTAGACCGCATTGACCTGCAGTTAGAAGTGCCCCGGCTGGAGTACAGCGAAGTGGAAAAGGCATCTCCGGGGGAGGCTTCGGAAATTATCCGTAAGCGGGTAAGGGCCGCCCGCGAGATCCAGCGGGAGCGCCTGCGCAGCGAGGGCTTGAGCTGCAATGCCGAGATGCAGGCGCAGCAAGTGCGGCGCTACTGCCTGTTAAGTAAGAGCGCCAGGCAGTTGTTGCGGGCCGCCTTCCAGCAGCTAAAACTCTCCATGCGGGCCCACGATCGTCTACTAAAAGTAGCCCGCACCATCGCCGATCTTGAAGGGGCCAACGTTATCCAGGAGCATCACCTGGCCGAAGCGATACAGTACCGGCCTTTGGATAGGGAGGTTTAGTCCTATCTATCCACCGTTTTAGATGTTGGATAATATTCCGGCGCAGAAAAGGCCAATCAGTCTTAAGCACATTTTACGCGCAATTAAGTCAGCGTAAAGCCCCCGTGGCGGTTGGCAATTGGCAGTTCCTTTAATTTATTTTGCTCCAGTGGCTTGAGCTATCTCTTCAGCAAGGTAATTTGCTGATAAAAAAGGATTGAACTATAATAGACTGGTAAAACAATAACTTGGGGGTGATGGAGACGTGGGGGTAAAAATGCCGATACTTAAGGGTAAACTCCGTCGGTTTAATTGGCTTAACTCACCAGTCCTACTCGCGGTTATAATTGGATTGGGAGGCGGCCTTTTTGCCTATGTTTTTCGGCAGATGATCGCCTTAGCGCAGTCTTTATTTTTTGGTCAGGGAGAACGCCTGGCAGTTTGGTTGGGAAGCGCCTGGGTAATTATAGTTCCTGCCCTTGGCGGCCTTATTGTCGGTCCCTTAGTATATTTTTTTGCACGCGAGGCTAAAGGCCACGGAGTGCCTGAGGTTATGGAGAGTGTAGCCTTTAAGGGCGGGCGTATACGAATGCGAGTTATTCTAATTAAAGCCATCGCCTCGGCCACCTGTATAGGGTCCGGTGGTTCAGTAGGCCGGGAAGGACCAATAATTCAAATGGGTTCGGCCATTGGGTCAGCTGTGGGTCAGCTTCTTAAAGTATCAGAAAGAATGTTAAAAACCATGGTTGGCTGTGGCGCGGCCGCGGGCATCGCAGCCACCTTTAACACTCCCATGGCCGGGGTGATTTTTGCTCAGGAAGTTATCTTAGGAGAGTTTACGGCCAGCAACTTTGGTCTACTCGTTCTTTCTTCGGTCACCGCTTCTATTGTCAGCCGCTCCCTTCTGGGTGATTATCCGGCCTTTATAGTGCCGGCCTACCAGTTACACCACCCTGTCGAAATGATCTTTTATATTATTCTAGGCTTGGTTGCCGGGGTTGTCGGCGTAGCGTTTACAAAGTTGCTCTATGCCGCCGAGGACTTCTTCGATGGCTTACAAAAATTACCGCCCTATTTCAAGCCGGTGTTAGGTGGAGTGGCTATCGGCTTAATCGGGTGGCGTCTCCCTCAGGTTTTTGGTGTGGGTTACGAAACCGTTGATTTAGCTCTAACCGGTAAACTAACCCTGGGACTGCTGGTGGTGCTCTTAGTAGCTAAGCTTGTTGCCACCAGCCTCACTTTAGGCAGCGGCGGGTCTGGAGGCATTTTCGCGCCCTCGCTCTTTATGGGTTCAATGTTAGGTGGTACCGTAGGAACTTTAGTACATTCCCTTTACCCCACCTTTACGGCGGCGAGCGGTGCTTATGCGCTGGTAGGTATGGGTGCAATGGTGGCCGCCTCCACCCAGGCTCCTATTCAGGCCATACTTATTGTTTTTGAAATGACTAGGGATTATCGTATAATCCTGCCCCTTATGACGGCTTGTGTAGTAAGCGCCATCCTGGCCCGGCGCTTAAGCAAGGAATCCATCTACACCATGAAGTTAGCACGGCGGGGGGTATTTTTACGCGGTGGACGCGACCTTAACGTTTTAAAGGGTATAACTGTAGCAGAAGCCATGTCTGCTGAAGTTGTAAGCGTTCGTTCTACGGATACTTTGGGTGATGTTGTTGCCAAAATGCAGCAGTATCGTTTTAACGGCTTTCCGGTGTTAGACCCTGAAGGCCGTTTGCAGGGGATAATTACGCTGGCTGATGTGCGCAATACCTGCCCCGAAAACCCGCAGGAAAGGCTCAGAGTTCCCGTAGCCAAAGTTATGCATAAACGCCCCTACACCATTTCGCCTGAAGCTAGCCTGGAAGATGCTTTTCAACAGTTTGCCCTGCGGCAGGTGGAAAAATTATTAGTCGTAGATGATAAAACAGGCAATTTGGTAGGCATACTTACCATGAGCGATGTGGTAAGTGCATATAACCGCAAGCTGTTGCAGCGCGAAAGTACCCTTCCCCGAGCGGCCACCAAGGAGATCGTTTTTAACTATGGCAATATGGTCCCTAAGTAAAATCAAAGAAAATAACTCCGGCTACCAACTAAAAGCTTAAATAATGGTGGCTTCCTTTAGGATAATAGGCCCCTGGGTAAGAAAGGTGGAAGCTAAAAATGGGAATAACATTCCTCCGGTTAGTAAGCCCGACTATGGGTGGACATAACCGTTGCATGAGGCGGGTTTAACTTCCAGGCCTATTGCTACCTCTTTATATCTTGTTAGTTATTCCCCCATCACTTTAATTTTGAGATAACAAGAATTTAATAGTAAAATATTGCAGAGGTGATTGGTATGAAAAAAGAAATACCCCTGGATAAAGCCTACCGTCTACTAAACCCTGGCTGCGTCGTCTTAGTCACTGCCGCTTACCAGGGCCGGAGAAACGTCATGACCTTGGCCTGGCAGACACCTCTCTCATCAAGGCCACCCCTGGTAGGCATAGCAGTCGCCGTTTCTCATTTTACCCATGAGTTGATTGCGGCCAGCGGGGAATTTGCCCTCAACATTCCCGGCCCCAACCTTTTAACTGCCGTGCAGCGTTGCGGGAAGATTTCGGGTAGGGACCGGGATAAATTTGAGGAAACCGGCCTTACGCCGGTGCAGGCCCGGAAGGTGGGAGTTCCTTTAATCGCCGAATGTCTGGGCCACCTGGAATGCAGGGTAGTTGAAAGTTATAAAACCGGCGACCACACCTTTTTTGTCGGGGAGGCACTGGCCGCCGGCGCAGAGGAAGGTTTGTTCTCCGATCATTGGGAGGAGAAGGCGGAAATAATCCATCACCTGGGCGGAAACTGGTACTTTGTAAGCGGGCGACGGGAAACGGGATAACTTAAAATTTACATCTGGCAGGAAAAAGGTTGGCCTAACGGAACTGGGAAAACAAAAGCCCGTGACCACCAAGCCGTAATAAAAAGCCCAAGGATCTTAAGAATTTCCTGGCCAAAGTCATAAGTCCGACTTTAGTTTGGATTAAACAAGATCTGCTAGGTTTCCACCCCCAGATTAGCTAGCAGTCGCTTTTCAGGAGAAGAACGAGGTTGTCTTAATAGGCTATTAGACAGGGGGTTAGATAGAATCCTCGAATCCCAACACTTTATATTCATTAGTACACGGCTGGCCCTCGGTATAGATCAAGCGGCGATGGGTAAGATCGACGATTATGGACATGATGGTTTCCCACTGATCCGACCTGGGATCGCGGGCGTTGGCATGACGACAAATGGAATCCGGGTAGCTAAAATGATCGCGGAAAATATTTTTAATATCCTCAAGGGTGATCTGGGGTTTAAGTTGTCGCAATAGCTTGTTGACCCGGTGGTGCCGGAAAAGGGAATCGGGTAAAGGAAATTCGCCGCGGTTTAGCAGTTCTTCTCTCGGCGCTACAAAATGGTTGGCGTGGCCGATGACCCCTCCCTCAGGGTAGAGGGCATGGAAGGTATGGGGTGCGGTTTCCAAATCGATTATTTCGCCACCGGCATGCCCAATCACGTAGTTGCTGGAAGAAGAGCGTTTTGTCAGGACAACTGCCCGAATGGCGTCGCTCATGGTAGTTGAGTTAAGGATGCCCCGGTTGATTACCATCCGGGGCACGCCCACCCGATTCACACCGCGGCAAACCAGCAAGTTGGTCACCAGGCCTATACCCGCCGAGTTAACCCCCGCTTTACCGATAAGGCCGGCCTCCGTCACAGCGATGACATCCGGTTTGGGGGGCTGGTGAATCTTTAAAATAACAATAGTTTCTTTCGTGGCCGGATTGAGGTCCCAGTTCTGACCGATGATGGTCGAACCATCAGCGCTGGCCTCCGGGGTAATTCCCAAAGAAGTGCACTCGGGCATGGTTACAAAAAGCAACTCGCTGCGGGCGTTAATAGCCACGATCTCCTCCAGACTGCAGCCGGCTCCCGCGGCCATACCCCGCATTTCTTCCAGGATATCGGGGTCGTAGTTCTCGATAAAGGGCCTGAACTGCTCACCCCGCCGCAGGACCTCCTCCCATTTGAGATTGGCCCGCTCTTCGAACCAGATACGGTAGGAAGCAAGGCTTTTTTCGATATATTCCCGCGCTTGCTCGCCGTATTGCCGGCCACGCTCAAAAGGACGGCCGCTGATGGAAATCACGGGTATAGATTGGCTCAATCTGGATACTCCTTTCGGGAAGTCTTAAGGTTAAGCTAAAGCAATTACTTTTGATCGGGCAATGGCGGGCAATAAACCCAGATAAACTTGATATCCTCATCTCCGGTGTTGCGCAATTCATGAGGCACACCCGCCGGAGCTATAATGACGGTATCAGGTTCTAAATCATACTCTTCCTCGCCAATAATCGCTTTACCTTTGCCGCTAATAATGTACATGGCTTCCTGCTCTTTTTCGTGGGTGTGCATGGGGCTCATGCCGCCTGGTTTGGTAATATTCAGACCAAGTGTAAAACCTTTAGCCCCGGCAGTTGCTTCTGAAAGCAAAAGCCTGGAAGTCCTACCGTGAGTTTTTACAATCCCTTCAACTTCTAGAGCCTTAATACATCTTTTAAGCATGTTTTTTAACCTCCTATCTTCTTCTTCACCACTTTGTAAAGAAGTGAAACGCTTTGTTAATTATTCGCCAAGACCTAACTATTTCCTGCTTCCGATAACGAAAATCCGGAGGGAATCAGGACCTAAAATTGAAAATCCAAGGGTGGATTATCAATGGACAACAAAGCGGGTATAAAATTTCCCCGGTTACGGCAGGCGAGGCTGCAGAAGCGGCTTAATCGCTTTTTAGCCAAAGTGGAATTGGATGGAGAAATAGAAACCGCCTTTATACCTAACCCGGGGCGTTTAACCGAGTTGCTTTATCCGGGAGCGGGGGTTTACCTGCGGGCTGTTTCTCCCAAAAATAAGCGGAATACGACTTACGATCTAAGCCTGGCAAGCTGCGGAAACGTCCTGGTTTCCATAGACAGCCGCGTCCCGAACCTCCTGGTAGCCGAAGCCCTGGTAGCCAATTGCTTGCCCTGGTTTAAGGATTATAAAATAGTCAGAAGCGAGCCGCGCCTTGGCAGGAGCCGCCTGGACTTCCACCTAACCGCTGCCGGCCTCGCTGAATGTTTTGTTGAGGTAAAATCATGCACCCTGGTAAGGGAAGGCATGGCCTCTTTTCCCGATGCTCCTACATTAAGGGGCAGCAGGCATGTTGAGGAATTGCTGCATCTTGTAAGTGCAGGTTATCGTGCCGCCATCCTCTTTGTTGTTCAAAGAGAAGATGCTGTTTCTTTTACCCCCAACGATTCTCTGGATCCGCTCTTTGGGAAATCCCTGCGAAAAGCTGCAGATGGAGGGGTAGAAGTATATGCTGTTAAGTGCCGGGTAAATTTAGAGGGCATCAACCTATCGGATTGGGTTCCTGTTATTCTTTAGAACAAGAACTTCGGAGCAGTCCGCATCGGTATAACCGGCTATCCCTACTTGCTTCTATAGGGCATAGGGCTCTTTACCGCTCCTCCCTGAGTAAAAGTTAGAAAAGACAACCCCCGGCACCCTAAAGGGATCACTGTGGCAACTTAAAAGGGGGCCTTTTGTGCCCCCCGGTTAACCTTCATTTATTCTTATTAGTTTTTACTTCTTTTAGTTTTTACTTCAGCCAGCTCTTTACCACGTCTTCATGCTCCTGCATCCACTTGCGCCCAGCCTCAACCGGTTCCATGCCGTCATTGATCATGGACTCCAGTTCGCCTAATTGGGTGTCGTTCATCTTAAAATTCTTTAAGAACTTGGCTACGTCAGGCATATCTTTATCAAGCCCTTTGCGGGCGATAATGTAGATGTCCTCGGCTTTACCATAAATACCCTTGGGATCCTCAAGAAACTTTAGCTTCCAGCGAGCAAACTTCCAGTGAGGTGTCCAGCCGGTCACAGCTATCCACTCATTTTTTTTGATAGCATCTGCAAGTTCTGCAATCATGGCCGCCTCGCTACCCTCTATCAGTTTAAAATCAAGGCCATATTCCTTGATAGCCTTGGCCGTGGTCTTCATAATACCGGCGCCGGCATCGATGCCTATAATCCTGCCGTCAAATTTAGCCTTGTTGGCCTTCATCTCGTCAATGGATTTTATGGTGACATAATCGGGCACTACCAGGCCAATGCGGGCACCTTCATAAAACTTGCCATAGTTATCAACCTTAGCGCCGATCTCATCCATATAACTCTTATGGGTTACCGGTAACCATACATCCAGAAAGGCATCGTAGTCGCCTTCCGCTACTGCCATAAAGACCGGCCCAACGTCAGCCTGGGTAGCTTCCACCTCATAACCAAGCTTATCCTCGATAATAGCCTCAGCCACGCCTGTATTGGCAATGTTTTCTGCCCAGTTAACGTAACCAATTTTTACCTTCTTCTTGGAAGTCTCTTTTTCGGAACATCCTACAACTCCTACCAGTAATAATAAAAGTAGCGAAAAAACAATTATCAGCTTTCTAGAATTTCCCTGCAACAATCAAACCCCTCCATTGTTTCTTAATTTTTTGCTGGCTCCTAGATACTGCGTTACGCGATCTAAAAAAATGGCCAGCAAAACGACGGCCAGGCCGCTCTCAAAGCCTAAACCTATTTTAAACTGAGTTATACCACGCAGCACCTCCCCTCCTAATCCCCCCGAACCGATCATGGAGGCAATTACCACCATGGACAGGGAGAGCATGATGCACTGGTTAACCCCAGCCATAATTGTCGGTAAGGCCATAGGAAGTTGAATCTTAAATAAAATCTGATTCGGCGTGGAACCAAAAGCCCGGGCGGCTTCCACCACCTCGGCCGGCACCTGCCGGATACCCAAACTGGTAAGTCGTATGGCCGGGGGCATGGCAAAGATTACTGTGGCCACTATACCTGAAACACGACCCATACCGAAGAACATTACGGCGGGGATAAGGTAGACAAAGGCCGGCATGGTCTGCATAAAGTCCAGGATGGGCCGCAGAAAGGCTTCCATCCGCTCACTCCTTGCCGACCATATGCCCAACGGTATACCTATAATCAGGGAGATTAGTGTAGCAATTAGGATCAAGGCAAAGGTCATCATGGTCTCTTCCCATAACCCCATGCTCAAGATTAGCATAAAACTTACTAAAGCAAAGGCGGCAATACGTCTATTGGCTAACTTCCAGGCGATAAGCACCAGGATCACTATCATTATTGGAGCCGGAAAAAGAAGGAGGCCGTCTTCCAAGGTGCTTATGGAAGACTTTATAAATACTTTAATCGCTTCAAAAATCCAATCCGCATTGTCATCCAGCCAATTAAAAACCCATTCGAAAGCTGAACCAAGTGGTAACCGATAACTCACTTTATTTTCCACCTGCCATAGCTGCTAAAATAGATACCCGCGCGACAATTCCGAGCAGCGTTCCATCCCTATCCACGACGGCAATCGGGATCTTGGTCTCAGAGGCTACCTGAAACAAATCTTTAACCGGGGTGTCGATATAAGCCCTGGGAACATTTGTACGGATTAAATCGCTCAAGTCTTTATGAAGATTATTCACGACATCGTCTACCGTTACCAGCCCCTGGAGCCTCCGGTCCGGGCCGACCACAAAAACGCTAGAAAGGCCCATCTCTTCCATTTTACGCAGGGCTACATGGGGACCGTCCTTGGGGGTGATCAGAGCCTCCGGTTTTTTCATAATACTCCCCGCAGTCAGGACCTTGCTGCGGTCGACGTCCTGCACGAATTCGGCCACGTAGCTGTTGGCCGGATTAGTTAAAATCTCCTCAGGCGTACCGATCTGCACTATCTTCCCATCGCGCATGATGGCTATCTTATCACCAATCTTCAAGGCTTCATCCAGGTCATGGGTGATAAAGACAATCGTCTTATGCATTTTGTTTTGGAGGTTTAAGAGCTCGTCCTGCATCTCTTTACGGATAAGTGGGTCAAGGGCACTAAAGGCCTCGTCCATCAGCAAGATATCCGGGTCGATGGCCAGGGCCCTAGCTAACCCCACCCTCTGCTGCATGCCCCCGCTCAGGTTGCTTGGGTAGCTGTCAGCCCACCTCTCCAGGCCAACCAGCTCTAAGGCCTTTAAGGCCCTCTTCCGCCGCTCAGGCGGTGGTGTACCCCGAATTTCAAGCCCATACTCCACGTTACCTATGACCGTCCGGTGGGGAAAGAGGGCAAAATTCTGGAAAACCATACCTATTTTTTTCCTTCTTATTTCGCGCAAGTCCGCTTCCGACATGCTGACGATATCCTCGCCATCAATCAAAATAGTCCCGCGCGAAGGCTCTATCAAACGGTTGATGCAGCGCAGGAGCGTGGACTTACCGCTGCCCGAAAGACCCATAATTACAAATATTTGGCCGGTCTTAACTTCAAAATTGGCGTCTTCAACCCCTATGGTGTGCTTTGTTTGTGCGAAAATATCATTCTTGCTTAAACCTTGCTCCAACAAAGCAAAAACCTTTTCAGGGGTTGGCCCGAATATCTTATAAAGGTTGGAAACTTTTATTTTACATTCCATGCGTTAATCATTCCCATCACTTAGGTCTATGACTGGATACATCGCTATGCAAAGAAAAAGTTTTTCCGCTCGTGCCAGCTCTAATAAAAGAATAAACCCCAGGATTTTTTCCTGGGGTAAAACAAACGCGAAATAAAATTTAAAAAGCACCTAAAAGACTTCCTGCCTTCTTTCCACGCTTGCGAAGTTAGCTGACGGGTTCGGATTGAAAGTTAACCCTACTCTTCAACTGGCATAATACCAGTCAAAGAGATTCACCCCAGGAACTGGTTCCCCCGCTCCTTTTGTCTCGCAAAAGGATTCAGCGTTCGAGAAAAATCCTATTCACTTTTATCAAAATTAGTTTAACATAAATCTAATAAGGAGTAAAATCACAGTTAGATTCGCTAGGCTGCTAATTAAGGCTGTATTTAGATTCATTAGTCTATAATGCTCCAAAATCGGCCTTTTCGATTGATTTTAGCATATAAAGTTACTACTACTGTAAATACTTGCAGACCTACCACCGTCAATAATTAGACAATGCCCATTAATAAAAGCATTCCAGAGAGCATAACCGTGCCCTGCTTGGGGCGCTTAAGCTGGGAGGCCAATCTTTCGGCAAAGTTGGTTTTGACCTGCACAAAGGAGCCCCATTTTTCTTTTATGTCATTAAATCTCGTCATACAGCTAGCATAACAGTAAATGCAGGCATGGCTACACCCGGTATAGGGGTTTAAGCAGTAATCCATGCCGGGAATTTTAGAACGGTTGAGGGCGCTGCGGCAGGTGATTTCGTGGAGTTTAAACAAGGCGGCATCCCCTGTCTCTTTCATCCGGCCTGGCGTTTGCCGGGGTTTTGGCTAAATTCTTTCGCTCCAAAATCTTGGCGTCCTCCAGGTAGGGCCAGCGTTCCCTGGTCTTGTCTATTAAATCCCGGTCAAGCTCTGCTACCAGCACTTGCTGTTCTCTGCCTGCTACCGGACCTATATTGCCGTTAGGCAAGGCAACAAAGCTCCCGCCGGCAATTTCCCGGCCATCGGCATAGGTGCCCAAAATTAGTTCAATCCTGCGTTTTCGACCTCTTCAGCACCACAATAGGCGTCTGCTGGTCGTCGTTGCCGAAGGGGTTATCGCGCAGGGCTTCAACGACGTGAACCTCTAAATCAGGGTTGGTAATGCCGATAATATCGACCCTGTGCAAATCATTAACATCCGCAATGACCGCCTCTGCGCCGGTAGCCTGCTTAATTAAGTTTACGACTTTTTGCGGCTCCTTAGGCCCTAAAATAATGTGTTTTTCATAAGGGTACATGGTACCGGCAACATCGTCGATATAAGCCAACTGGCGCCCCGCTACGAGGTAAAACCAACCTCTTTTCCGAAGCAACTTGCCGACGGCGGCAGCGGCACAACCTAGTAAGATTCTTGGCATCCCAACTTCATTGATGGCCAGTTGCATGGCCGGAGGCGTAGCCAGGCTGCCGTCTTTACCCGGAAATAAAGACAAAAACCTGGCCAGGAACCCTGGCTTGACCGTCGCCGGTAAAATTGCCCGGCCCTGGGTAATGGCCACCACGCTTTCCGCCAGGCAAATTACGTCGCCGGGCCCGGCTATTCCTTCAGTATATTTTTTGGCCATTTCTACAATATCGTCTCTATCGGAGAAAACATGTGTACGGATGGGGATCCTGCCCTCGAAGATTCTGTCGTTTTCAAGAGGCATAACTGGCACCTTCCTGCTGGGCAAAATACTTTTCTAAACCCACAGCAATCCCGTAAGCGATTTTACGGTGAAAATCAGGACTGCGAAAAAGCCCTTCTTCCACCCAGTTGGAGATGGTCGCGGGCTCAATAATCAACCCCGCTATCCTGCCCAGTTCTGTTAAAGACCAGGAAGGAGCGATTCCGCGTCCGGTCACCTTTCCCTTGCGGGTTATTCTGGCCAAAATTTCACGGGCCAAACCCTCGCTCTGCGGCATTATAGGATTGTAAAAAACTGCTGCCCCGTTAATCTTAGCGTCCGGCGCCCAATGGGTATGTAGGCTAATGAAGACTTCGGCCTTTTTTTGCCGGGCCAGGTTGAGCCGCTCTTGCCAGGACAAAGAAACGTCTTGCTGGCGCGTAAGAAAAGTTTCGGCACCGAAGCTACGCAAAATCTCATTTAAAACCGTGGCCATCTTGAGCGTAACCTGTTTCTCCCTCAAGCTGACCGGGCCCCGGTAACCAAAGTCCGCCCCGCCATGGCCGGGATCGATAACGATAGTTTTATGGCTAAAAATTTTTGTTAAAATGGACCGCTCAAACCTCAAGATAGTTTTAAATGGCAGGGAATTTTGTGTCCTATGTTCCCACACAACATCCGCTTCTAATTTAACCTGTGCTTCTACTTCTCCAGTACGCGGGATTGTTAAACTAACTTCATCGACAAGGCCGTCATCAACTATGATAGTATCCGGATGAGCATTGGCCAGGGCTTCTGCCACGAGGACTAACGTACCCGGGCCGGGCCGCTCAATGCGGTAAGGAAAAGGAGATGTAGATTCAATAACTACTTCGCTAAAAGTTTGCCCGCCCTCTTCTGTTAAGCGGCAATACCAATTGGTGATACGCGCCAGACCGTTACTCACCCTGCTTCACCCCTGGAAATTTGTTGATTCCGAATTTTATTTAAGGTGTCGTAAATTAAGGCATAGGCCAGGCCCCGGCTGACCAAATTTTTTCCTTGCAACTGCTTCTGAACTGTAGGGCTAAGCCATCCTTTCTCGCAAAAATAGCGGAAAAGATCTTCTCCAGAAGTTTTTTCCGGTACTTCTTTATGGAGAGAGGCCAGAATACGCAATGCCTGCTCCCGGGATAAGGGAGCGGAGGATATAGATATGCTCGCCTCAATTGGCTCAAAAACTTTTCTTATTTCTTTTTGTTCTATAATGCCACTGCGGACTGCAGCCATTTCAATTAAATGGATAAAAGGTTTAACACTTATGGGTTCGTCTAAATGCCATCTATTATGATATCCTCCGGCGGCCAGACCGAGAGACCTAAAAAATTTTAAATATTCATAGGCCCAGTGAGTACTGATTGCTTCAGGTATATTATATTCTTCCAAATAGGCTCCTTGCCTGATCAATTCCTTTTGTACTTGTTGAATATCGGCTAAGTTATAGGCCAGCTGGCGTGGCGTTAGACCCTTTCTTATGCAATAAGCAGCAGCTACACCGGCAGCCTGGCCTACTGCCATACCTATAGGCACTACCCGCGCGCTGCCGGCGGCAAGAGAAGTATAGGAAGCCGAACGGCCTACAACTAAAAGGTTGTCGATCTTTAAGGGTACCAGGCAGCGGTAAGGGATAGAATAGACAGCAGGCTTACCGTAAACAACCCCGTACTTGCCAGGCGCAGTAGCTTGAACATCAACAGGATAGGAACCAAGAGCGATGCGATCGGCAAACATCTTATTTCCCAAAACATCATTAATCGTTAGTCGGTACTCCCCCATAATATGCCTGGTTTCCCGGATGTATAATTCGGGTGCCGTACCAATTAGGTAAGCGCGTTCAAAACCGGGTATTCTTTTTTTCATATATTCTACCAGCAGCGGGGCCTCTGCCTGGCCAATCTGCAGGGCTTTTAACCTGGCGGCAGGGTCTAGATAATCGGGCAAAAAAATTAGCATACAATTTATTAGCACGGAACCATCGTGTTGTAAACCAACGTTCAAACCGCGCACATAAATCTGAGGATGTTTCGGACGGTATTGATGCATTACCTCTCCGTAGCCCCAAGCCGTTACCTTATTAAAACCTGTAGTAGGTTCCCTGCTATGCCTTAATCCCTGGGTAAATACTTGCCAGTTAACACCGCCAATATGTAAAATTAGGGTAGCAGCCATTTTTTCCTTAAGGCCGTAATCGCTACCCCCCAGCGTATAGGGTACACCGGCAGCGGCGGCAACATCAGCATCTTGAGTTGCATCTATTATTATTTTGCCGAAAAATGACTTTTCCAGGCTATCGTGTTTTACCCGCAAGCCAATTATAGTCTTGCCGAGGACATCCATTTCAGGCCTCATAAAAGTCGCCAAGGGTAAAAAAGTAAGGTTGGACTCTCTTTTTATTAAATCCGTCAGGACGCGTGCTGCATGCTCTACATCAAAAGCCTCGCCTTTTATTTGCCGGAAAAACTCTTCAAAAATACCTTTTGTCAAGAGCTCGCCCCGGGGGCCGAAATTCATATCTAAAACATTTAACATACCATAGGTAAAAAGCCCTCCTGGTTTCTCGTGCGGGTCCAGGAGCAAAACACGCACGCCGCTTCGGGCCGCGCTTATCGCAGCCGCCACGCCTTCGGGCTCGGCACCCATAACCAAAACATCAAATATTTCTTGGAAAGATGGTAATAAAATTACTTCAGGAGAGGGTGATAAAACAGGTTTTTCCCTTTTTAGGGAAATATCGTTAATTAAGCCAAAGATGATTAAACCTAAAGAGAGGTAAATTAGACCTAAAAGGAGACGGGGGCTCAACGTTTAATCACCTTTTTTAAAAATCTTGACAGAATGAAGAATATCAAAAAACTTACTTAGTGTCTATTCCCAAATGTTAAAGTATTAAAAGGAGAAGACTGGATGTCGCTAAAAATAAAGGCATTATTATTCTTACTAAGTATTATAAGTATAAGTGCTACTTCATTTAGTAGTAATATTGATATCAACCCCAACCCCCAGCAGGAGATAAAGGTAAATAAAATTTCAGAAACTGCCAGATTATCCTCGCTTACTGCTTGGTTAAAACAAGAAGGCAACCCCGTAGGAAGTAAAGACGCGATAACCATCGGCCTAATCACTGATACTTTTAACCCCAGGCCGCAACAATTAGCCTACATAGAAATACTTGCCGAAGAAGGATTCCCTTTTAAGCTGGTAAGCCTGAAAGAACTCGCTTCTTTATCAACTGACGAAATAATAGGCAGGTTCTGGGCCTTAATTTTCCCGGAGGGCTTAGATTTAACCAACCTGGCATATATAAGAAAGAAATTAAAAAATTGGATCGAAAGTCGGGGTGGTAAAATCTTAGTGATTTTTGATGGCAGCGAACAGGGGGAGGCGGGGGAATTAATTGCCCTAGCCGGGTTAAAGTTCATAAACCATGATGGGCGTCCGGTTGTTTTCGCAGCCCCCTGGATTATACCGCCGGCATCGCCCTTAATGAGGGTTATAGATCCCGGCGTCGTTAATCAAAATCAAATCCAGGTTCCGGGTTACTCACCATATCAAAGCCCCCACCTTTATATCGAAACCGCTTCCGAAGGAGTACAATTGCTCGCCACCACCATTTCTCCCCAGGGTAAAATAATACCTTTAATAACCGCTTATACCTACCCTGGCAATGGCGCTGCTTTTTTTATTAACTCTCCTTTAGGTTATTTGAAAGCGACATCAAACGACGACTTCCTTCTTAGAACTATTTTAAAATATTTTCTCATAGATTTGGCCCGCGTTCCCCGGTTGATTTCCGCTCCGAGGGGTATCGGCGGCTTGGTATTAAATCTGCATATATGCGCCAAACCTTCGCTTCGATTTACTAAAGAACTTTTAGATAGCCACGCTTTTACGCCGGATTTGCCCATGTCTGTCTGCGCTTCTGCCGGCCCCGATAACCTGATTAAAGGGGACCGCCAGGGCGTGGATGCCGCAGGCAAAGGAAAATCTATTCTTAAAAAACTAGAGAAATATGGCAGCCTTGGAGCCCATGGAGGGTGGAACCACGCTTATTGGGGCTTATTTTTCGATAAAATACCTGAAAATGAAAAACAGCAGCTTATCGACCAAAATATAGCCACCATTGCCCAAATTTCAGCCAAACCAGTAACCGAATACGCCGCGCCCAACGGCAGACACAGTCCCCAAATTAATGATTACCTGGCCCGCTGGGGCATAGAAGCCACGGCTTTCCCGGCCGCTTTCAATTCGCCCCCGACCAGAGCCTGGTTCAATGAAAGGCCCGATTTGCGCTTCTGGCACTTCGGCTATACTTCTACCAGATACGGCAACTGCCCGGAAAATATGCTCAGTGCCGGCTGCCAGCCGCCGCAAATTGTGCAGGCCATCCGAGAAGAGGTAATTGATACGGCTATAAAACGCCGGGAGATCCGCCTTTTTTATACCCACGCCGACAGCTTGAGCCGCCATCCGGAGATTTGGGAAGGAATTAAAAATTATCTACTTGAGCAAAAAAAGGCCGGTCGCCTTACCGTAAGGACGATGTCCGACTATGCAAGTTTTCTTAACCGCCATCAAGCGGTTACATTTGTTTTTCGTCGGATGGATAAAGGTTACGAGTTAGAAGCCACATCCCCCCTTTCCCTTCGGGAGTTAACCTTTGCGCTCCCTATAAAGGAAAATGAATACAGCATTGAAGCAGACAGGAATACCTGGGAGTTCTCACAGGAAAAAACCTGGGTTTACGCTACCATCGTTAAGGACGTTCACCAAATTAAGCTACGGCTGAGAGATGGCCGTTAAAATGATTGAATATCGGGACTCCTCCTAATTTAAAATTTTATGCTCCCCCGGCGGCTTAAAATTACTCAAGGGACTCTGCTTGCATACCCCGGCATATTGGCGTACAATGGTAAATGTTAAAAAAGTAAGGGGGATTTTTATGGCAGAAGTAAGGGCCTTCCAAGGGTTACGCTATAACCAAGAAATGGTTAAAGACCTGGCGCTGGTTACTACACCGCCCTATGACGTTATCGATCCGGCGGCGCAGGAGGAGTATTACCGCCGCAGCCCTTATAATATCATCCGCCTCGAACTCGGCAAGATCCTACCTACGGATACAGAGAGGGATAACCGCTATACCAGAGCGGCCACCTACCTGAAAGAATGGTTGCGGGCAGGTATTTTACAAAAGGACCCGACCCCGCATTTTTATATTTACCAGCAATCCTTTCCAGGAGAAAACGGGGAGTTATTAACGAGAACGGGACTAGTAGGACGAGTTCGCCTGGTACCCTATACGAGCGGCGAGATTTTGCCCCATGAAGAAACTCTACCTAAAGCCAAAGCCGACCGCCTGGCTCTGCTCCAAGCCTGCCGCACCAATTTCAGCCCCATTTTCAGCCTCTATGTTGACCGGGAGAGGAAAGTTGATAATATCCTGCAGGAATTTATATCTCAAAACCCTCCCTGGGCTGAATTCACAGATCCCGAACAAACTACCCACCGCCTATGGGCCCTGGGTAACCCCGATTTAATCGATAGCATCGAAAAATCGTTTGCACAACAGACCATTTACATAGCCGACGGCCACCATCGCTACGAAACCGCCCTGGAATATAGCCTCGGCAGGCAGGGTAGTGGCAACGAAGGGTACAATTACGTGATGATGGTTCTGGTCAACCTCTACGACCCGGGGCTGGTTATTCTCCCCACCCACCGCCTCGTGCGCAACCTGGCTTCCTTTTCCCTAGATAATTTCCTTAAAAAAGTACGGGTAAATTTTCTCGTGGAAGAAACGTCTTTATCCCTGGAAGACTTCCTGGCCGGCCTTAAAACACAGGGCCTCCATACCCTGGGCTTTTATGCCGGCGGCCAAAAGTTTTTTTATTTAAAACTTAAACCAGAACTGGATTTGGACCGGCTCTACGCCCCGGATAAATCCCCCGGTTGGCGCCGCCTGGACGTGGCCATCCTGCACGGCCTTATCCTGGAACCCCTGCTGGGCATCGGCCAGGCCCAAAGGGAAGGCGAAAGCAATCTTACCTATACCAGAGACGCCGCCCAGGCTTACCAGGAGGTCAAAAAAGGCAACCAGCAAATGGCTTTTTTCTTGCTGCCTACACCGGTGGAACAGGTGCTGGCCGTAGCCGCATCCGGAGATAAGATGCCCCAAAAATCAACTTATTTTTATCCCAAGCTCATAACCGGCCTGGTACTCCATCCCCTCGACGACCTGGAGGCGATTTAAATGCTCGTCGGCCTGGATATGGGCGGCACCCATACTGATGCCGTGGTTATTAGGGATGCCAAAGTATGGCGTTACACCAAAGTCCTTACTTCACCCCATAATTTTTTAGAATCCATTCAGAGCGCTTTAAAGGAAGTGCTGGCAGGAATCCCCCTTGACAATATCCGACGCGTGAACTTAAGCACTACGGTTTCTACCAATGCCATTGTTGAAGGTAAAACCGCGCCTGTCGGCCTGGTTCTGGAACCGGGGCCGGGTCTTAACCCGGCCTTTTTAGCCTGCGGGCGGCATAACTATTTCTTGAGCAGCGCCATCGACCACCGCGGGAGAGAAACCGCGCCCCTAAAAGAGGAGGAGCTCCGGGAAGCCGCCAGCGCCTTCCGCCAAAGAAAAATTGGCCACCTGGCTATCGTGGGCAAATTCTCGCCCCGCAACCCTGCCCACGAATTGGCCGCGGCGGAATACTTTAAAAAGGACTTTCCGCATCTTACCCTGGGCCATCGCCTTTCCGGGCGCCTAAACTTCCCCCGCCGCGTATTTTCAGCTTATTTTAACGCCGCCGTCGCCGATACCTACCGTTCTTTTGCCCAGGCCATGATGTCTTTCTGCAGCGGCAATAAGATAACGGCCCCCATCTACATTCTCAAAGCCGACGGAGGCACTCTCTCCCTAGAAACTTCCCGGGAAATGCCGATCGAAACCATTCTCTCCGGCCCGGCAGCTAGCATTATGGGAGCGCTGGCTTTGGCGCCTACAAACGACGATGCCATCATCCTGGACATCGGCGGCACCACCACCGATATCGCTTTTCTGGCCGGCGGGGCGCCTCTCCTGGAGCCCCAGGGAGCATTTATCGCCGGGCGGCCGACCCTGGTGCGCGCCCTGCTCACCAGATCTTTAGGCTTAGGCGGAGACAGTTACACGCGGGTGGAAGGCGGGGGTTTGCGCCTGGGCCCCCAGCGCCACGGTCCTGCTATGGCCCTGGGCGGCCCGCAGCCGACGCCTACCGATGCTCTTCTGACCTTGGAACGCATTAATATCGGCGATCCTGAGGCGGCCAGGCGGGCCATGAAACTTCTGGGCTTGCAACTGGGATTAGGAGTTGAAGATGTAGCAGAGCAAATTTTACGGCAATTTGCCTGTCAAATTGCCGTAGCCGTAGAATCATTTCTTAAAGAAATCAACAGCCGCCCCGTCTATACCGTCCGCGAAGTGCTGGAGGATAAAAAAATCAACCCGACCCATGCCATCGCCATCGGAGCTCCCGCTAACGCCCTGGCTCCCTACCTGGAGGAAACCTTAAAATTACCGGTAAAAGTGCCGGAGCTCGCCGAAATAGCCAACGCCGTCGGCGCGGCCCTGAGCCGGGTTACCGCTGAAATTAGTTTGCAAGCGGATACGGAACAGAAAGTATTACTTGTACCCGAACTCGGGCTTAAAGAAACCATCCCGGCCAGCTTTAATTTGGCTACCGCCCGCGGGCGGGCCTTAAATTTAATCCGGGAAAGGGCCCGACAAATGGGTGCTTATCCCGAGCAGTTAGAAGAAGTGGAAATCACCGAAGAACAATCGTTCAATATGGTTCGCGGCTTCTGGACAAGTGGCAGAAACATCCGCCTCAAGGCCCAAATTAAACCGGGGTTAGAGACTATAATTAGGAGATAGGCTGGGAACTTAGCTTGCTAGATTGCGAGGCTGGGGGGATACAGGCGGAGGACACTTGGTTGGAGGCGCAGATAGCGATCGGTGACTGGGACCAAAGTATTGATTACCCTGCCGCTTAAAGCTATCCAAAGAGCCAAGTTTGCCCGCGGAAAACCATCGGACCCTCAGGCCAAAAAGAGCATAAGAGCAAGATTATACCGCTCAAGTCATTGAGAAAGTCGGAAACCTCATTACCGGGAGGAAATTGCCTGTGCTTAAAGCCCAAAATCGACTTGGATTGGTATTTTTCCCCGCTTTCGACTGGGCCATCTCCCCCACCCACCCCGAACGTGAGGAAAGGCTGCTCTATACCCAGGACCAGGTAATCGAAGAAGGGCTGCTTGATATAGAAGGGATTATTGAATACCGCCCCCGCCTGGCCACCACCAGGGACGTGGAGCGAGTCCACGTCTGTGTACCCGATGTAAAGTCCAGGACGACAGAATCCCACTTAATTGCCGCCGGCGGGGCTATGGTAGCCGCCGAAGCCGTCATAAAAGGGGAGGTTGACCGGGCCTTTGCCCTCGTGCGGCCGCCGGGGCACCACGCCTTCCGCATCGTCCACGGCGCCCGCGGTTTCTGCAATATTAATATCGAAGCCATCATGCTGGAATACATTCGCCAGCAATACGGGCCCAAGCGCGTAGCCATCGTAGATACCGACTGCCACCATGGCGACGGCACCCAGGATATATACTGGCACGATAAAGACACCCTTTATATCTCCATACACCAGGACGGCCGCACCCTTTACCCCGGAAGCGGTTTCTTACATGAATTCGGGGGCCCCAACGCCCTGGGCTATAACCTCAATTTGCCGCTGCCGCCGGGTACGGGTGAAGACGGATTCCTTTACGCCCTGGACAACTTTATCCTGCCCGTTTTAGAAGAATTTAAGCCCGACCTGATAATCAATTCCGCCGGGCAGGACAACCACTACACCGACCCCATCACCAACATGCGCTTTTCGGCGCCCGGGTACGCCAAGCTCAACGACCGCCTCAAACCGGATATCGCCGTGCTGGAGGGGGGCTATTCCATCGAGGGCGCCCTCCCCTACACCAACGTGGGCATCATCCTGGCTATGGCCGGGCTCGATTACAGCTACGTCCGGGAGCCCGATTATGCCCCCGCCAAAGTATCTCAACCGGCTGAAATAACCCAATATATCGCCGATCTCTGCCGGCAAGCTTTAAACGCCTGGCGCAACCGTGAAGAAATCGCCGCCAAACTTCGTTCAGGCCAGGAAAAGGTTCAGCGCCATCGCCGCATCTATTACGATACGGAGGGGCTTTTAGAAACTCAGACCGAAACCACCCTAATCTGCGATGCCTGTGCCGGGTTGAGCTGGATCGATTCTTGCACCGATCAAGGCGAGCACATCCTGGCCGTCTTCATCCCGCGCTCGAGCTGTTCCCGCTGTTATGAAGAAGGGTACAAAATCTTTGAACAAACCCCAAAGCAAAATTTCACCCATCTCTACCTGCAAGACCGCCTCAAGGATATACTTTTATACAGGTAGTGACATCCTCCCCCCAATAAATTGGGGGACATCCCGTCGCGGGACGGCGGCTTTAAGCCGCAGGTTAGCCAGCATTCCCCGGATGACCCAGATCATCACCTTGGCCTTTAGGGGTGCCACGCTCCCCTCTCCAGCAGGGATATACCCTGCTGGCATAGTTGCGATACTCCTAATAGTTTTACGCAGCAGAAGATTCGCTGCTGCAACCTCCCGAACTATCGCGTTTTCAAGATTATACCCGGAACATCCGGGGTAAGAACCTCTCACATATTATACCATAACCAATTGATAGCCGCCATCCATACCCCGGTTGAAACCGGGGCATTCTGGCGGGGTTTTTGTAAAAACTTGGGGGAGAATTAGCTTCTATCCTCCCACCAAAGGTTTAATAATCTTAAGCTTATCTCCGGGTTGCAGTCTATAGGTAGGGTATTCCTTTTGCAGCAACTTATACTCATTGACCCAAACGGCCACCTGTCGGGAAAACCCCAAATCATTTAATATATCCATGACCGTAGAATTATCTTTAGCTTTATATATTTTATTGTTGATACTTATTTCCATGCAATCCCCCCAAAAAGTCTACTCCAGGAGCCAATCTAAAGAAAGTTCCTTTAATTTGGCCGCCGTGGGGTTGCCGGTGGTCGGGTCCCAGCCAGCCAGCTGGTAATATTGCCCGACGGCCTCTTTAAACTTATCCTCTTCGATTTTAACGCCCTTGGAAGGCCCGTCCGGCAAGGGCTGGAAAAATCGCTTTGGCAGGGAATCCTGTTCCTTATTAAAACCTTCTCTAGCGTTAAAATACCGCATCATATTAATGTGCCTTTCTCCAATACGCATTAAGTCTTCCATCGTAGTTTCCCAGCCAATGCCGCTACGGCAAAAAACCAACAATTCTTCGGGGCCGTATAGCTGCCAGGATGGGCCCCAGACAAACTGGCAAAGGCACAGGGTGTCGGTAAGGGAATAAAAACATTGGGTCAAGAAAGCGAAACGTACTTTATCGGCATCTAATTCCAAAGGGTTATCGTAGCTCTTCCTAAAGCCGATCCGGGCTAGCCGCTCTCCTTCAACGCTATCCGGCGGTAAAGTTAAAACCGTATCATGCTCGCTTGACTGGTGATCGGCCCCATACGGGTTGACGGCGTAAATTAGGCCGACTGCGGGTTTAAATTGCGGCATATGAGCCGGAATTTCCAATCCTTTTAGTGTTAGAGACAAATATTCGGCTTCTTTCCCTATTTTCCTGGCCGCCCGCAAGCTACCTTCGGCAAGAAGATCGCCGATGCCTTCCCTTTTGGCGATCATCTCTATCAATTTTAGCATTACTGCCGCATCGCCGAACTTAGGCGCCATGCCCCCGGTATCGGCAGAAGTCAAAATTCCTCTTTCGTAGCACTCCATGGCAAAAGCGATTGTTGCCCCGCAAGATATAGTGTCCAGCCCGTACATATTACATAATTGATTGGCCATGGCGACGGCCTCCAGGCTACCTATACCGCAGTACGAACCCATGGCGGCGCAGGTTTCGTATTCAGGGCCGCCGTAACGGCTATCAACTTTACCCGGGATGGCCACCACCCGCTTGCACCTTACGGAACATGCGTAACAGGTATCCGTTTTCTTAAGGATGGTAGCCGCTATGTTGTCCCCGCTTAAGTTTTCGGCTCCTTCCGGAAACCAACCGGAAGTAAAGTTCCTGGTAGCCAGAAAACCTGCCTCATGGTTGTCTTTAATATTCCCGGCCGTACCAAATTTCTTTAAAGAATAAACTATGCTGTTTTCATTTATCCTTTTGCTTATATTCCTGGTTAAATAACGAAACTCAACCGGATCTACCGGCATCCTTGGTTTGCTTTTATGCACTACCACCGCTTTTAAGTTTTTAGAACCCATCACGGCCCCGCAACCAGTCCGGCCATTGGCGCGGCTGCATCTATTAATAATGCAGGCAAAACGTACCAAATTTTCCCCGGCCGGCCCAATTTGAGCGATTTCAATATTTTTAGTGCCCAATTCTTCCCGGATGAGATCTTCTGCTTCCCCGGTAACCCTGCCCCAAAGGTGTTCTGCCGGGCGCAATCGGGCTTCCGAACCCTTAATTTCGAGGTATACAGGTTTAGGCGCCCTGCCGGTAAAAACCACGGCATCCCACCCATTACCCTTTAGGGCAGCAGGGAAAAATCCTCCACCTTGGCTTTCGCCTATCGCTCCAGTAAGGGGGCTCCGGGTGGAAACTACCATCCTGCTCTGGCCGCTGACAGGTAACCCCGTGAGGGGGGAAACGGCAAAAACCAGCATGTTTTCCGGGCCTAAAGGGTCAACGCCGGCCCCCATTCCTTGTAGAATTAAATATAAAGCCAGTGCCCCGCCTCCCGGGTAAAGAGAGTAAGTTTCTCCTGGAATGGTCTTTCTTATAATCTTTAGCTGGTTTAAATCTACATGAAGAATATTGGCATCAGGGAAAAAGCTCATATTTCTCACCCCGTAAAATAGAAGCAGGGTACACCTTGGGGAAAGCTACCCTGCTTCCAATCAAGCATATCAGGAGTCCGGTTAACTTTTAAGCCTTTAGTTGTTGCTTTTTTCTACAGTTGGAGCACAGGGTAGGGCTGGGATAGTCTTGGGTTAAGAAACCGCCCCTCGGCCCACCCGCGTATTAGATGCTTCCGAAACATTCCCCGTACCGGGGCGCTGGCGACGGCTCCAGATGGACTCGTCTGCGATCCGTATCGCTCCCCCTCGCGCCTTAAGGCGGGGTTCCCGGCCGGATTTAAGCATCCTGCGCGAGTTTCCGGCCTCCTCCATGCCCTCGTCGCCTGCCTCCGGGCTCGGTCTCGCCAACGGCTCTTAAGACTCGCCCAAAGTCGCCTTACGCCAGCATCCCCGGCATTTTCATACTTCTTTCGGATGCACCCGTATTAAATCAAGCTTTCGATCTCGCCCCCGCATCCCGGGTCAAAGTTTCCGCACTTTGACGGCGCAAACTTTATACTCGGGTATTTTGGCAACGGGGTCAAGAGCCGGGTTAGTAAGGAGGTTAGCCGCCGCCTCCCAGAAATGAAAGGTCATAAACACTACACCCCGCGGCACCCTGTTGGTAACCCAGGCTTTGACCTGCACCCGGCCCCGGCGGGAAATCAGCTCCACTCGTTCGCCGTCGCCTATACCCAAGCTTTCCGCATCCTGGGGATTGATTTCTGCCACCGGCTCGGGGCAGATCTCCTCCAGGCCCTTAGATTTGCGGGAAATAACCGTATGGTAATGATAAAGCAGGCGCCCCGTAGTAAAAATATAGGGGTATTCCTCATCCGGTTCTTCATCCGGTAAGACATAATCTACTACATGGAACTTGCCTAAACCGCGGTTAAACTTTTCCTGGTGCAAAACGGGCGTACCCGGATGATCTGGCGCCGGGCAAGGCCATTGCAACCCCTGCCCCTCAAGGCGTTTATAATTAATTCCAGCGTAGCTAGGTGTCACCTGGGCGATTTCGGCCATAATTTCCGCCGGCGAGTTATAGTTCGCCGGGAACCCCAGGCGGCGGATAATTTCCGCTATAATCTGCCAGTCGGCCCTGGCCCCCCCGGGCGGATCGATGGCTTTATGGAGGAGCTGTACTCGCCTTTCGGTGTTGGTAAAGGTACCCTCTTTTTCGGCAAAGGCGGCACCGGGCAGGACTACGTCGGCAAACCTGGCCGTTTCGGTGAGGAAAATATCCTGCACCACCAGAAAATCTAACTTACGCAGCGCTTTCTCCACATGGGCGGCGTCGGGGTCGCTTAAAACCGGGTTTTCTCCTAAAATATACATCCCCCGGAGACGCCCCTCTTCGGCCGCTTGCATCATCTCCATTAAAGTCAAACCGTTGCTCGGAGAAAGCTTCTCGGGGGCAATACCCCAGGCGCGGGCAAATTTTTCCCGCACAGCCGCATCGGTGACGGGCTGGTAGCCGGGGTAAACGTTGGGCAGGCCACCCATATCGCAGGCGCCCTGGACGTTGCTCTGGCCACGCAAGGGGTTGACACCCGCGCCCTCCTTGCCCAGCATACCGCAAGCCATAGCCAGGTTGGCCAGAGCCATAACATTAGCCGTGCCACTTATATGCTGGGTAATACCCATGGCATACAAGATGGCCGACCGCGGGCCGGAGGCATAGAGCCTCGCTGCCTTTATAATATCTTCTGCCGGGACACCGGTAATTTCCGCTACTTTATCCGGCGTGTACCGGGATACGGCCTCCTTAAGCTCCTCAAAGCCTTCGGTTCTGCTGGCGATGAATTCCCGGTCGTAGAGCCCTTCTTTAACGATCACATTTAAAAGACCGTTAATCAGCGCCAGGTCGCTACCGGGCTTCTGCCTCAGCCATAGGGTAGCCCACCTGGACAGTTCAATTTCACGCGGGTCAGCTACAATCAGCCTGGCCCCGCGGCGCACAGCCTGCTTAACCTTCTGTCCGATTATAGGATGGTTTTCGGTAGTGTTGCTCCCGATTACTAGGATGCAGTCGGCCTGACCTATGTCCTGGATGGAATTGGTCATAGCCCCACTGCCAAACGCGGCTGCCAGACCGGCAACCGTAGAAGAGTGTCAGAGACGGGCGCAATGGTCGATATTATTGGTGCCCAGCACACCTCGCGTCAGCTTCTGTAAGAGGTAATTTTCCTCGTTAGTGCATTTAGCCGAGCACAAGATTCCTAGGGAGTCGCCGCCATATTCATCGCGGATACGGCGTAAGTTCTCGGCTACCAAATCCAGCGCCTCATCCCAGGTGGCCTCCCTGAATTTCCCTTCGCCCCGCTCGCCTACGCGGATCAAAGGCTGCTGCAGCCGCTCGGGGCTGTGAATATAGTCAAAGCCAAAACGGCCTTTCACGCAAAGCCAGCCGTTATTAACGGCGGGGTTATCATAACCTCTAACTTTGACTACCTTCCCGTCCTTGACATAAAGCTCCAGGTTGCAGCCTACCCCGCAATAAGAACAAACGCTTCGAACCTTTTTAAGCTCCCATTCCCGCACTTTATAGCGGCTGCTTTTTTCAACCAGAGCGCCTACGGGGCAGACCTGGACGCACTGTCCGCAAAATACGCAGGGGCTTTCAGTGGAAGCCGCTTCTTCGCCGTTGGCTACCGGCGCAATTTTGGTTTTAAAACCTTTATTTACCATATTCAGGGCAAAATTGAGTTGCACCTCGCGGCATACCTGCACGCAGCGACCGCAGAGAATGCACTTTTCATAGTCCCGGACGATAAAAGGGTTGTCTTTCACCACCGGATAGCGATAAGTATCGGTTGAAAAAGTACATTCCGTCAGGCCTTGGGCGTAGACGAAGTTCTGCAACTCGCAATTGCCGGAACGGTCGCAGGTGTAACAGCCGTTAACCGGATGCGTGGCGATCAGCAGTTCAAGAATTCCTTTACGCATTTCGCGAACCCTGGGGGTATCAGTGAAAACTTCCATACCTTCCAGGGCCGGCGTTTCGCAGGCAGCTACGGGCTTGGCCGCTCCCTTAACTTCTACCAGGCAGAGGCGGCAATGTCCCAGCGGCCTAAGCTTGGGATGGTAGCAAAGGGTAGGAATATGAACACCCATTTCCCTGGCCGCTTCTAAAATAGTCGTCCCCTCCGGAACGGCTATTTCTTTATCGTTAATCTTCAACTTGACCACGCTATTAACCCCCTAAATAGGTCTTGGGTTATCCAAAGGGTCGGGGCGATAGCCCTTACTAATTTTAATTATATCAAAAAGCGTTGCGGAAGAGCTCTATTTTCTCCACCTCACCCTTTTTGGTTACCTGCACCGCCACTACATCGAAGCGGCAGGGAGGCGTTTTGTCAGGAAACTTCTTAAGGTAAAAGCTGGCGAGTTCCCTCAACTTATGTCGCTTCCAATGCCGTACCGATTCTTGAGGCAAGCCTAAACTCAGAGAGGTGCGGGTCCGGACCTCCACAAAGACCAGCTCGTCCTTTTCCAGGGCAATTAAATCGATTTCGCCCAGGCGGCAGCGGAAATTGCGTTCCAGGATCCGGTAGCCCATAGCCTTCAAATAATTAGCGGCCGCCTCTTCTCCCAGCCTCCCTATTTCTTGTTTCCATGGCGATGGCATAATACCTCGACCGCTTTTAAGGTTCATTATTTTAGCCAGGCCGCCGACATCAGGTCGTTTGCCTGGAGCGCCCCGATGAGGGGTTGGAAGTAGAACAGGGCCAAGAGTACGCCGGCTACGGTAACCACAAGGGTAAAATTAAGCAACGGCGAAGATTTAAGCTCGCCGGTATCTTTGGGCGGCAGCAAATACATGGTGCGGATTACGTTAACATAGTAAAAAAGCGAGATGGCGCTGTTGATGGCCGCAATTATCACCAGAGTCAGCAGCCATCCCCCCCGCTCCAGAGCGCCCAAAAAGAGGTAGAGTTTACCGAAAAACCCAGTGAGGGGCGGTATGCCCGCCAGGGAAAGAAGGCATAAGGCAAGGCAGAAGGCCAGAAAAGGATTGCGCCAGCGTAAGCCGGCATAATCGGCAATATGCTCACTCCCGGTAGCATTGGCAAAAGCGATGACTACTGCAAAAGCGCCCAGGTTGGCAAAAAGGTAGCCGAAAAGGTAGAACATAATGGCCGCGGCTCCGGTGGCATTAAAGGATATGACGCCTATTAAAGTATAGCCGGCATGCGCTATGGCCGAATAGGCCAGCAGGCGCTTAATATTGCTCTGCCTCAAGGCAGCAATATTGCCCCAGGTCATGGTCAGCACGGCCAGTATCCCCAACCATACCATCCACCGGGCATAAAGGGCTGGAAAGGCGGTAAACATGAGCCTTAAGAAAACGGCAAAACCGGCCGCCTTGGAGCCCACCGCCAGATAGGCGGTTACCGGCGTCGGGGCCCCTTCGTACGTATCCGGCACCCACATATGGAAGGGTACCAAACCCATCTTAAAACCAAAACCGGCTAGAAGCAAGAACAGGCCGAAATACATTAAAGGCCCCGCTTCCTTGCCCAGCCCGGCAGCGATTTTAGCCAGATCGGTTGTGCCGGTGAGGCCGTAAAGGATGGCCGCGCCATAAAGCCAGACGGCGATGGCAAAAGAGCCCAAGATAAAATATTTCAAAGCCGCCTCCGTCGAGGCTTTATTTTTTTTCAAGCACCCTACCAGCGGATAAAAAGACAGGCTCATCAATTCAATACCAATATAAATGGTAATCAATTCGCTGCTGGCCGCCGTAATCATCATGCCCAGCAGGGCGGTTAAAGTAAGCCAGTAGAATTCTCCCCGGTGCCCCGGAACTTTTTCCAGGTAATCATGGGCCAATAAAAAGACGCATATGGCCGCCAGGATAAAAATTATCTTAAAGAAGAGGGATAGGTTATCAACCGCCAGAAGGCCGCCGAAAAGCTGGCCTTTACTGCCAGCTATATCCAGCGTGGCCAGCAGGGCAGCTAGCAGGCCGATCAGGGCGAATACCCCCATCTTCTTGCGGTCAACGCCGGCCGGGAGCAGGAAATCAAGAATCAGTAAGACCAGGGCCAGCGTAGCGACGATAATTTCCGGGCTTAAGAGCCACCAGTCCATAATCCAATTTCCCCCTCACTACCTTAGCATGGCCAGCAAACTGGAGTCGCTCCAGTTGGTGATTAAAGCCGGGTAGAAGCCAATTAAAACCGTCAACCCGACAAGGATTACTACCGGCAGGTACTCGTAAGAATGCTGCATATCTTTCAAGTGCGCCCACTTGGGGTTAAGCGGCCCGTAAAAAATCCGCTTTATCGCCCAGAGAATATAGCCGGCCGTAAACACAATCCCCGTAGTCCCAAGGACGGTTGGCAGGCGCAGCACGGGAAAAGAACCCAGGAAGACCAGGAATTCGGCTATAAACTGGCTCATTCCCGGTAGGCCCAGGGAGGCCAGGCCGCCGATTATAAAGGCCACGGCTATCTTAGGTACGCAGGCCGCCAGGCCGCCCTCCAGCGCTTTAATCTCGCGGGTATGGGCCCGCTCGTAAATCAGGCCGACGCAAAAGAAGAGCAGGGCCGACACCGTGCCGTGGGCGAACATTTCCAATACCGCGCCGTTAAGGGCCAGAGGCGTCATGGCCGCCACCGGCAAAAGCACAAAGCCCATATGGCTCACGCTGGACATGGCGATCATGGTCTTCAAATCCTTTTGCCCCAGGGCCACATAGGCACCATAAAGCACGTTAATTATGGCCAGAGTCGCCAACAGGGGAATATACGCTTTTACCCCTTCCGGCAACAGGCCGACGTTAATGCGGATAAGCCCGTAGCCCCCCATTTTTAAGAGGACGCCGGCCAGGATCATACTCACCGGCGCCGGAGCCTCAACGTGGGCGTCGGGTAACCAGGTATGGAAAGGGAAAACCGGTAGCTTCACGGCAAACCCTAAGAATATCAGGACGAAAAGCAGGCTCTGGACGCCGGGCGCAAACCCCGCTTTCGCCAGTTGGGTTATATCAAAAGTGCGCTCGGGGGCCAGGAAGTACATGGCCAGGAAACCAGCCAGCAAGAAGGCGCTACCCGTCATGGTGTAAATAATGAACTTCATGGCCGCATACTCGCGCCGGGCAGAACCCCAGATACCGATGAGCAGGTACATGGGTATCAATTCCAGCTCCCAGAAAAGGAAGAAAAGGAAGAGGTCAAGGGAAGTAAAAACGCCCAGCACCGCCGTTTCCATGATCATAATTAAAAAGAAGTATTCTTTTACCCGGTGGCTCATACCCCAGGAAGCCAGAACGGCGCACAGGAAAATAAAAGTCGTCAGGACAACCATAGGCAGGCTCAAGCCGTCTACGCCCAAGAAGTACTTGATGTTCAGGGTGGTAATCCAATTATACTCCTCTATAAACTGGAGCCCCGCCTTATGAAAGTCGTAACTAAAATACAGGCCTAGAGAAATGACGGTTTCAAGTATACCTATAAGCAGGGCTACCGCTTTAACCGTCTTATCCTGTTCTCTGGGAGTGCAAAAAATAATCAGCGCTCCCAGTACGGGCAAAACGAGCAATAGCGAAAGCCAGGGCATAAATTTCCCTCCCTAAATTCCTGCACTTAAGCCAGTAAACAAAGTTAGATAGACGGCAGCAATTACTACCACCGCAAAAAAGATTAAAGCATAAAACTGGAGGTAGCCCGTCTGAAAACGCCTCAAACTTACGCCTATACCTCCGACTACCCCGGCAATGCCGTTTACCAGCCCGTCGATTATAGCCCGGTCAAACCAGGCGCAAAGGCGGGCCAGGCCCACCGCGCCGTAAGGCACTATAACGCCATAATAGAAGTTTTCAATGAACCACTTCTTGCTTAAAAAGGCGTAAAGTCCGGGGGATTTTTCTGCCAGGGGTTCTATGTCGTAGTGCCGCCGCCCGTAAATAGCCCAGGCTAAGAGGATGCCGGCCAGAGCGATGAGGGTGGAAACCAGCATTAACATTACGGTAAAACCCTCGACTCCTCCGCCGTGATGCTCGCCA
Source organism: Clostridia bacterium (assembly GCA_030445865.1). Taxonomy (GTDB): domain Bacteria; phylum Bacillota; class DSM-521; order Neomoorellales; family Neomoorellaceae; genus JASUSV01. The sequence continues at coordinate 46,397 of JASUSV010000002.1, read as the reverse complement.
GGGCTCAAAAAAGCGGCAAAATAATTGGCCCAAGGGGTGCCGACCCAACCCACCACAACGGCCAGTACAGCCAGGATTATAAGCGGAACCGTCATAGTCGGCGGGGATTCGTGGACATGGTGGCCATGCTGGTGAGCGGGGCGTTCCCCCCAGAAAGTGGCAAAATAGACGCGGAAAATATAGAAGGAGGTCATAAAGGCCACGATGAGGCCTAAAAAGCCCAGCCCCACTTTACCGGAGGCAAAAGCTGCGTGTACGATCTCGTCTTTACTCCAAAAGCCGCTGAAGGGCGGGATGCCGGCTAGGGCCAGGGAGCCGACCAAAAAGGTCAGGGAAGTAATTTTCATATCCTTCCCCAGCCCGCCCAGGTCACGCATTTCCTGGGAATGAGCAGCATGGATTACGCTCCCGATAGCCAAAAACAAAAGGGCTTTAAAGAAAGCATGGGTGGTTAAATGAAACATACCGGCGGTAACCGCGCCGCTTACCCCTAAGGCCATCATCATATAGCCGAGCTGGCTGATAGTGGAATAGGCTATTACGCGCTTGAAATCGGTCATTACCAGCCCGATGGAAGCAGCCAGGAAGGCGGTAAAGCCGCCGATATAGGCTACCACCAGAAGGGAATCCGGGCCAGCTGCAAAAATAGCCATGGTCCTGGCCACCAGGTAGACGCCGGCCGCCACCATAGTCGCCGCATGAATAAGAGCGCTGACCGGTGTCGGGCCTTCCATGGCGTCCGGCAACCAGACGTGCAGAGGGAACTGGGCCGACTTGCCTACGGCGCCGGTAAAAATGAGAACGGCTGCTATCGTTAAAAGGGTCGTATTTAATTTGCCGGCTTCGGCAGCCGCAAATATTTCATTGAAGTTGAGGGTAGGAATGGCCGAAGCCAATAAAAGGATGCCGATCAGGAAACCAACGTCGCCGATACGGGTAACAATAAAAGCCCGCATGCCGGCAGCAGGGGGCGGCAGAGCCACGCCCGGCTGATCGTACCAGAAGCCTATTAACAAATAGGAACATAGACCTACTAGCTCCCAGAACATAAAGATCTGCAGGAAATTATTGGCCGAAACCAGACCGAGCATGGAAAAAGCAAAAAGCGAAAGGAAAGAAAAGAATCGAGAAAATCCCGGATCGCCGTGCATATAGCCGATGGAATAAATTTGTACCAGCAAAGTGATGGTACTTACCACCACGAACATGACGGCAGACATGGGATCTACCAGCACGCCGAGTTCTAACTTAAACGAGCTGATTTCTGCCCATTTCAGGCTCAATTCGGCCGTTTGCCCTCCTATAACCGCCACTAAAACGGACAGGGAGACCATGAGGGACACGGCTGTACAGGTAATGGCCACGAGTGCGCTGGCCAGAGGCCTGCGGTAAGTAACGCCGATAATTATCAGGAAGGCAATAAAAGGCATTGCGGTTATCAGCCAGGCATAAGGTACCATCATCCACCATCCTTTTTGTTAACCCTTTAATTCATTAATTTTATCGGCCTGCACCGTACCATGAGTTTTAGCCAGCCGCAGGAAGATAGCCAGACCTAGGGCCGTTTCCGCCGCCGCAACCGTCAAGATAAAAAGGATAAAAATCTGGCCTAGGGCGCTTGCAGGTTGGATATGCTGCGCAAAGGCCGCCAGCGTGATGCCGACGCCGCTAAACATGATCTCTAAACCCATAAAAATAAAGACCACATTGCGGCGGGTAAGTACCCCGTAAGCTCCAATGGCGAATATCAACGCCCCCAAAACGAGAAAATTATTCAAGGCCACCGTTGCCTTCACCTCTTTCGCGGGCGGTAAGCAAGACCGCGCCGACCAGCGCTACCAGTAAAACGAAGGAAACGAGTTCAAAGGGCAAAAGGTAATCGGTAAAAAGAACCTGCCCCAGGTCTTTAAGGCTTAAACTTTTTTCTATCCCCGCAGCCTTGCCTGCGCCCGCCAGCTGTTTATATATAAGCAGGCTCATGGATCCCAAAAAGAGCCCGGTAATTATTAAGGCCACACCCTGGTTTAAACTCTGCCTTATTTTCGTCCCCGGCAGGCCGGGGGTCAGCATAATGACAAAGGCAAAAATCACCGCTACGGCGCCGGCATAGATTACCACCTGAATTAAAGCCAAAAATTTGGCCTGCATAAGAAAATAGAATCCGCCCACGCCCAGGAAAAATATGACTAAAAAAATCACGGCTCGAGACAGATTTTTCAGCGTAACCACCATCAGGGCCGACCCTACGGTAATGATCGCTAACAGCCAAAATGATAGGTTATATAATACATCCACCTTCGCCCCTCCTCTCTGATCAAAGGGATATACCTACCAGACCAGGACTAAAGCCGTTACGCCCAAATTAATTAAAGCCAACGGCAGGATAAATTTCCAGCTGAAGTTCATTAAATGATCGATGCGGATACGGGGATAAGTCCAGCGGAACCACATAATCAAGAGAACTAGAGCATAGGCCTTAAGTAAAAACCACACCACCGGCGGCAAATAAGGGCCCTGCCAGCCACCCAGGTAGAGGGTGGTCATTAAAGCCGCCGCAGCAAACATATGGGTATATTCTCCTAGATAAAAAAGGGCAAAACGCATACCGGAATACTCCGTCATATAACCGGCAACCAGCTCCTGCTCGGCCTCGAGGAGATCGAAAGGCGCGCGATGGGTTTCGCCCAGCGCCGCCGTCAAGAATAGCAGGAAACCCAAAGGCTGCACCACAATGTTCCACAAGCCTTTTTGCGCTTCCACGATTTCTACCAGGTTTAAACTCCCGGCAAAAAGAGCTACGCCTAAAGCCGCCAAGATCATAGGTATTTCGTAGCTGATAACCTGCGCTATAGTACGCATGCCGGCAAGAAGGGAATATTTATTATTAGAACTCCATCCGGCGGTAAACACAAAAAAGGAACTCACGCCGCCGGCAGCAAAAACGAAGATGAGGCCGTAATCCAGGGGGGCCACTACCCAGCCGGGGGCAAAAGGAAGGACGATATAAGTCAGCATGGCGGCCGTAAACATCATGGCCGGGCTGAGGGTATAAATAAAATTATCTACAAAAGGTAAGGTTATGGATTCCTTAAAAAGGAGCTTAATACCATCGGCAACCGGCTGCAAAATGCCGTGAGGCCCGGTGCGCATGGGCCCGTGCCGCACCTGGATATGCCCAGCGACTTTGCGCTCCAGCCAGGTTAGAAACGCAACGTTAAGCAAAATGAAGCTTAAAAGTATAACGGCCACAACAATCATTAAAAATAACTGGGTAATAAAGACAGGTATACCTAACTGCAAGCCCCAGTTAGTAATTAATTTATTTATCTCGTCTGCCCAGCGATCGGGCTCATATAATAATTGCCAAAGCGACACGCCAATCACACCCCTTAGCGGTACCTGATAATAGGCGGTTCCCCGGCTAGACGTTCTTGAGCATACACCGCATCCTGGCGCTCGTAAACGGCCAATTCGTAATACGGCGAATGAGATAACGCACCTACCGGGCAAATTTCACTGCAAAGGCCGCAGTACATGCAGCGCGCAGCATCGATCTGGTAATAAAGAACTTCTTTTTGCCCCTCTTTGCCTTCCCCGGTAACGATCTGAATCGCTTTAACCGGACAGTAATGGGCGCAAAGGACACAGGCGGCGCACTTTTCTTTATCCCATCTCACCAGACCCCGGAAACGCGGGTAAGGTTCGCGCCGCTGTTTGGGGTAATGGATGGTCACCGTGGGCTGGAAAAAGTGGCGCACCGTAACTCCTATCCCGCGTATCAATTCCATGGCCAAACCGATATCTTTTAAGCCTAAAGCCATGCCCCTACCCCCTTTTAACGATCTACTTCACCCAGAACCGGGTCCAGACTGGCTAAAATACAGACAACGTCGGCCAGCAGCGCGCCCTTTAAAACCTTGGGCAGGATCTGGAGATTGATAAAGGAAGGCGCCCTGATCTTCAACCTGTAGGGGTAAGCCGAACCGTCGCTGACGATATAAAAGCCTAGCTCGCCTTTGGGGTTTTCCACCCCCAGGTAGATCTCCTTCTCCTGTGGGGCATAACCCTGCACGAGGAGATGGAAATGCCGGACGACGGCCGGGAAATTATTGGGGAACTGGCGCTTATCGGGCAGGGATATGGTAGGCAAATCAAGCATAACCTCCCCGGGCGGGAGTTGCTCCAGAGCCTGCTTGATTATGCGACAACTCTGTCGCATCTCTTGGATGCGTACCATATACCGATCGAAGGCATCGCCCCGGCTACCCAGGGGAACGTCGAACTCCACCCGATCGTATATTTCATAGGGATAAACCCTGCGGATGTCCCAGTTAACGCCCGAGGCCCTTAAGTTCGGGCCGGTTAAACCGTAGGCTACGGCATCTTCGGCCGAAATAACCCCTACGTCTTTTGTTCTCGATAACCAAATGGGGTTCCTGGTCAATAAGGCTTCATAATCATCAACGCGCCTAGGAAAGACATCTAAAAATTCCTTAAGCTTCTCAATAAATCCGGGGGGGAAATCGTAAGTCGTGCCACCTACCCGGAAGCAATTCAAAGTCAGGCGGGCACCACAATACATTTCAAATAAGTCGAGGACCATTTCCCTATCCCGGAAGGTGTAAAGCATAACCGTCCAGGCACCCAGGTCTAACCCCCAGGTCCCTATAGCCACCAGGTGGCTGGCGATACGCTGCAGTTCGGTAATAATTACCCTGATATATTTAGCTCGCTCCGGCGCTTCTACCCCCATTAATTTTTCCACCGCCAGAACGTAGGCGAGATTATTGGCAGCCGATGCCAGGTAGTCTAGTCGGTCGGTAAGAGGTATAAACTGGCCGTAATGCATCCCCTCGGCCATTTTTTCCATACCGCGGTGTAGCTGCCCCAGCACCGGTTCGCAATCCACGATATACTCCCCGTCTAAAACCAGATTTAATTTTAGCACCCCGTGCGTACTAGGGTGTTGCGGTCCTAGATTGACATGAAATTCCTGGGTAGTAATCATCAGCCTTTACTCCTTTAAAAAACCTTTTCCGGCCGCTTATCTACAGGATAGTCTTTGCGGAGGGGGTGGCCTTCCCAATCATCGGGCAAAAGAATGCGTTTAAGGTTGGGATGGCCGGTAAAACGGATGCCAAAGAGATCGTAAACCTCGCGCTCATCCCAGTTGGCCGCCGGCCAAACGGAAGCCACCGATGGCACTTCTGGCCAGGCGGCATCAATCTTTACTTTGAGTATTAATTGATGCCGCTCTTTTAGAGAGCGCAAGACATAAACAACTTCCAGGTGATCACGCCGGTCGACTGCCGTCAAGCTAACCAGGAAATCAAAGTTAAAACGCCGGTCATTTTTTAAGATGCCGGCAATATTTAATACTTCGGATGCCGGAATTTCGGCCACCAAGTCCGGTTCTTCCTGGACAATGTTAATAAGGTCGCCGAAGCTTTTCTTAAGCTCCGCTTGCAATTCCCTGGGGCCCATCCTTCAAAGCCCCCCTTCGCGTAATAGTTTCCTTGCTGATTTTGTCCTGAAGCCGCATTAGGCCATATAAAAGGGCTTCTGGCCTTGGCGGGCAACCGGGGATATAAACGTCGACCGGGGCTATCTTGTCCATTCCCTGGACGACGCTGTAAGTGTTGAACGGCCCGCCGCTGCAGGCGCAGTTGCCCAGAGCTATTACCCATTTAGGCGCAGGCATTTGCTCGTAGAGCATCCTTACTCTGGGGGCCATCTTATAAGTAATTGTCCCGGCTACCAGCATAACATCAGCCTGGCGTGGAGAAGGCCTGAATACGCCAGCCCCAAATCGATCAATATCAAAACGCGAAGCGCCAGTGCTCATCATCTCAATGGCGCAGCAGGCCAGGCCAAAGGTGAGCGGCCAGAGGGAGCATTTCCTCCCCCAGTTCACCAGTGCATCCAAGCTGCCGATGAGGATCTGGCCTCCCGGTAACCGTTCTACGTAACTGAAAATATTTCCCAAGGGACCGGGATCGGTTTGGTGTAAGCCGGTTTTTAAATCCACCTCAAAACCCCCTTCTTCCAGGCATAGAGCAAACCGATAACCAAAATAACAATAAAGATAGCAACTTCAATAAAGCCCCATAACCCCAGCGTTTTAAAAACCGCCACCCAGGAAAAAAGGAAGATGGCTTCCACGTCAAATACGACGAAAAGAAGGGCAAAAATATAATAGCGAATGTGGTAAGCTACCCAGCCGCTACCTAAAGGCGGATCGCCGCATTCATAGGGCGTATTACGGCGCGCGGTAGCCAACGTACGTGGCGCCACAAACCAGTTCAACAGGATAATAACTGCCGCCATCCCAAGCCCAAGGACGGCATAAAAAGCAAGGACAAAGAAATCAGGCAAGCTTTCTCACCCTTTCACCAGCGCTTTCATTAAGTCACCGCCAAGGCCAGGCGGTAACAGCGGAGGCAGCGGTCAGCTTCTTTTAGAGCAACCGGCGTCGGGAATGCCAGTTCTACCTCTTGAAAATTACCTTTTCTTTGTGCAGTAGGTAACAACTCCGGCTGCTGCCGGCTTCTGCCAGCGATAACACCCGGTTTTTCCTGAGGATCATAACACCCTAACCGGTCTAAATAAGCCTGCCGGTCATCTTCGGTATCTGGAGCAACCCTACCCTCCCGCAGGTAAAGGTCTATAGACTTGGCCGCGCGGTTGCCGGAAGCTACGGCCTCGATAACGGTGCGGGCCCCGTGCACTACATCCCCTCCGGCAAAGACACCCGGTAAATTTGTGGCCAGAGTCCAGGGATCGACTTCGATAGTGCCGCGCCGGCTTACGTTTATAGCCCCTTCCCCCTGGGGAAGGAAGTCGAGGTCGGAAACCTGGCCTATGGCCGGTATTAAATTATCTATTTCTAAGATAAATTCCGAACCGGGGACAGGTACCGGCCTCCTTCTCCCGCTGCTATCCGGCTCGCCTAATTCCATACGAATACATTCGACCCCAACCATTTTGCCGTTTTTGGCTATGATGCGGGTGGGGTTGGTTAAGAAATGGTACTTAACTCCTTCGGCCTCGGCCTCCTCGATCTCAGCCTCGTGGGCCGGCATTTCCGCGCGCGAACGGCGATAGATTATATATACCTCTTCTGCCCCCAGGCGCAGGGCCACCCGGCTGCAGTCCATGGCTACGTTACCGCCGCCGACAACCGCCACCCTGCGGCCCAATTTTATCTTTCTTCCCAAGTTCGCCTCACGTAAAAAGTCAACGCCCGGAATAAAGCCTTCATAACCCTCATCTTCACCTTCCAGGCCCATTTTGGCGCTGGCATGCAGGCCGGTAGCAATAAAAATAGCTTTGAAGCCCTGCTTCTTTAAATCTTCGAATTGCAGATCATGGCCTATGCGAGTGTTTAACTTAATTTCTACCCCTAAATCCAGAAGCAGGTTTATTTCGTATTGTAAAATATCCCGAGGCAAGCGGTAGCTGGGAATGCCCACGGCCAGCATGCCTCCAGCTACCGGCAGGGCTTCAAAAACAGTCACTCTATACCCCTGCCGGGCCAGCTGATAGGCGCAGCTTAAACCGGCCGGCCCGGAACCGATAATGGCTACTTTATCCCTTAACTTTCTTTCAGGCCAGGAGGGTTTCCGCCGCAGCGCCAACTCGAAGTCTGCTACGAACCTCTTAAGGCATCGGATGGAAAGAGGCGCGTCCAAGTTATTGCGGCGGCAGTTGGCTTCGCAGGGGTGTACGCAAACACGGCCTAATACGCCGGCCAGAACAGTCTTTTCCCGGATGGCTGCCAGCGCAGCTTCAAAATCACCCCGACGAATATTTTCGATATAACGGGGGATATCGATATGGGCGGGGCATCCTTGCATACAGGGTGCGGTATACAACTTGTGATAACGGTAGCCCTTTGATCCTAACGGTTGTTTATGAGTAATGGCGTGAAGGAAAACTTCCCGGTGGAATTTTAAACCGTCTAATAACGGTATGGGAAAGGATTGTCCGAGTTCGCAAAGGGAACCGTCTTTGGCCAAACCGGCAATGCGTTCTATTAAATCCAGGTCTTCTTCTCGCCCCTGTCCCTGGGTAATCTTAGTTAAGATGTCCAGAATTATTTTCGAGCCCACACGGCAGGGTATACAGCGCCCGCAGGATTCTTCTTGCACCATAGCCATGTAAGCCCGCAGCAATTCTACTATATTGACCCCGGGGTCCTTCAGGGCTATTCCGCCCCAACCTACCAGGGCTTTTACTTCCTCCTGATGTTGTAAGCCATAAACAGCCGGTAAATCCTCTTTACGCCAACTGTTAAAAAATAATTCTCCCATTCGACCCCTCTCCTGGAAAAGAGAAACTTTTTAACTTCTTTTTAACCGCCTTTTACTTATACCTTATTTTTTATTCGCTACATTTTAATAAATCCCTTTTCAGAAAATTATTTTTTAAACCCAAGCCAACAAAACTTCGCCGGTGAAGCAAGCTCATTCCGTATTTTCTAATGGCCTCCCGGTGATCTGGCGTAGCATAGCCTTTGTGGCGGCTGAAGCCATATCCCGGAAAAAGACTGTCATAAACCTGCATCAGCTCATCCCGCGCTACTTTGGCCAGAATTGATGCCGCAGCAATAGAAGCGCTGAGGTTATCGCCATCTACCAGAGGGGTTACGGGGATTTTTAACCCGGGCAAGTTTACAGCATCGGTTAAAACGTGCTGCGGCCTTACCTTTAAACCTTCCAAAGCCCGTCGCATGGCCAGTCTGGTAGCTGCTAGAATATTCAGGCTATCTATTTCGGCTACCGAAGCCCAGCCAACAGCCCAGGCTACACACTTTTTTTTAATTTCTTCAGCCAAAATCAGGCGACTTGCCGGGGAAAGCTTTTTGGAATCCTTAATATCGGCAAATATAAATCCTACAGGCAGAATAACGGCCCCCGCTGCCACTGGACCAGCCAGGGGGCCACGGCCGGCTTCATCAACCCCGGCTATGTAATTAACGCCTTGCGCCTGTAAACGTTTCTCCCAGTCCAATTTCTTTGCACCTAATCTAGCTTAGCATCAGTTAAACCATGTTTCAAGGCATAAAGGGCCGCTTGCGTGCGATCGTGTACGCCTAGTTTGCGAAAAATATTGGTTAAATGGTTCTTAACCGTCTTTTCGCTAATATATAGTTCTTTTGCTATCTCGCGGTTAGATTTACCTTTAACTACATGCAGCAACACTTCTTTTTCTCTACTGGTAAGCAGGGGATTCCTGTTCCCGGGATCCGGCGAATGTTTATTTTGCAAAAGGCCCAGCATTTTCTTAGCTATACCTGGGTGAATTACCGGCAATCCCTCGGCCACCTGCAAGACGGTATTTAACAGGGCCTCGGTGCCGATATCTTTTAATACATAACCGGAGATACCGGCGCGCAATAATTCCATAATATATTCATCGTCATCGTGAATAGTCAGGGCAATAATACTGGTGTCCGGCAAACTTTTCTTAATCGCCTTTGTCGCCTCAATGCCGTTAATCCTGGGCATATTAATGTCCATAAGAACGATATCCGGGCGGCAGCTCTTGGCCAGCTCAACCGCCTCCTGGCCATCGGTTGCTTCTCCAACAATACTAATCCTCGGTTCCAGCCCAAGAATTTTTCTTATACCTTCGCGCACCAGCGGATGGTCATCAGCAATTAAGACCCTGATGGGCCAGCTCATTTTGTCTCACCACCCTTTATTTCCTAAGCGGTATAACAACCTTTACCTCCGTCCCTTTGCCAGGAGCAGACTTAATTTCCAACTGCCCTCCCGGGAGCCTGATCCTTTCCTGCATACTGGCCAGGCCGTAGGCCTTTTTGTCCCCCCGTTTTCCCCAACTCGAATCCGCAACCGTTATCGCGAATACTGAGAGTTAAATTATGGGTCGCGTTTCGGGCGGATAACGGCTTGCCTGGCACCGGAATGTTTCCAAACATTATTCAAAGCTTCCTGAATAACGCGAAAAAGGCCGATTTCAGTTACACGCCGGAATGAGATCCAAATCATCAAGGGCCATAGGGCGCAGGTCAAAAATTATTTTACGCATTTCTTTTAAAGTTTCTTTGGCCAAAAGTATGTAGTCGTTAAGCTCGGATCTGGCGGCCCGGGGATTTAGGCCGCCAGTACCGCTATAACCTTCCAAGGTCAGTTACCACCTCCTGGAGCCTCTAGAGTTATCCGGCCCAGGCGGCCTTCACGAAAATCCTCCAGCAGGGCTACAGCGGATTTTTCAAAGTCAATTTCACCTTTTTTAACAAAAAAACCGCGCCGCCGGCCTATGGCCGATAAGATTTCTTCCGCCTTTTCGTCCTCGTTTACGGCATAGCGATCGGCAAGCAAGCCGGGTATTTCTTTGAGCAGAAAGTCAATTAAATTTAACGCTACCTCTGAAACTGCGAAGGTAGTATCGGGAAGACAACCAATGGCCGCTAAATTCAAGGCAGTATCGTGTTTACTCCAGTAGGGCCACAGTACGCCTGGGGTATCCAAAAGTTCCAGGCCGCTTTCTACCCGCACCCATTGTGGCCCCCTGGTGATACCTGGACGGTCGCCGGTTGGAACTACCGCCCGGCCGGCGAGCCTGTTTAACAACGTTGATTTTCCAACATTGGGTATGCCAACAATCATCAGCCTTAAGGGTTTGTTGCAAAATCCTCTTGTGGCCAGTTCTTTGACTTTTTGGCCCCTTAAACCCGCCAACTTTTGGCGTAATTCTCGCATGCCTTCGCCGGTGCGGGCGTTAACGGCGACGACGCTTTCTCCCTGCTGGCGAAAATAATCCAACCAACGCCTGGTATGTACGGGATCGGCCAGGTCGGCCCGCGTCAGTACCAAAAATCTATGCCGGCGGGCAAATAATTTTCCGAGATCTGGGTAACGGCTGGATGCCGGCAGGCGGGCATCAGCTGCTTCAATGACCACGTCAACTATTTTAAGAAATTTGTGCAGTCGAAAGCCGCCCGGCATATTGCCCACCTACTTAATTAGCTTAATATGATCGGGAGGCCAAAAAACCAGTAATGCTTTGCCGAGAATGTACTTGCGCTCCAGCGCGCCCCATACCCTGCTGTCGGCGCTATATTTGCGGTTATCGCCCATCATAAAATAAGATCCTTCCGGCACTTTAACAGGGCCAAAATCCTCAAGAACTACACCTTTCGGCAGGTAATCCTCGTTTAGTCTGCGGCCGTTAACATAAAGGTGGCCGCCCCTGGCTTCAATCTCTTCGCCGCCTAAGGCTACTATGCGCTTAATGTAATCCCTCTGGGGATCGAGGGGGTAGCGAAAGACAATTACATCGCCACGCTCCGGCTCGTGCCAGCGGTAGGCCAGGCGGTTGACGATAATCCTGTCGTTGGGGTAAAGGGTTGGCTCCATAGATTTGGAGGGAATATAAAACGGGGTAAAAAGGAAAGTCCGGATAAGGAAGGCCAAGATAGCAGCGACCGTAACCGATTGTAAAATATCCACCAGGGTAGAACTTTTTTTGCACTCCCCCATTAAAATAGACCCCCTAGAGCCGCATAAGGGACTGATGCACCAGTCCCTTATGATTGTCGGTTGCTTTTAATCCGGGCTGCTTTCCCCGTGCGGCTGCGGAGGTAGTATAATTTGGCCCGGCGAACCCTGCCCTGCCGCACAACTTCGATTTTTTCGATCCGGGGCGAATGGAGGGGAAAAATTCTTTCCACAGCCACGCCATAAGAAATTCTTCTGACGGTAAAGGTTTCCTGAATACCTTTACCCTGCCGGCCAATAACCGCGCCCTCAAATACCTGAATACGCTCGCGGCCTCCCTCGACAACTTTAACGTAAACCCTAACGGTATCGCCCGGCTTAAAGGAGGGAAGGTCCTTTCGCAGTTGTTCTTGCCCTAGAGCTTCAATTACTCCCATATTTACAGACTCCCTTCGTTGTTAGTGGGTTAACATTAGTATTATAACACAACCTTTTGTTGGCTAGGGTGGGTATGGGATCCTGGCGCATCCCAACTTTTCAGCCTGCTTTGGCTTACGCTCGCTCTAAAATCCTCGCGGGCAGGACTTTTGCTCGGCCTTAAAGCTTAAGGCGGACTTCCCGGCAAATTCAAAGGGGAAGGAACCTCGCTTTCAAGCCAAGGCACGCCTCCCCCAGCGAAAACTGGGGATCACCCAGATGAACTCCGGGTTCATCAGCCCTAAGCGTCACCCTCGCTAACTACCTCGGCCAACAGGCGCCGGTCTTCCTGGCTCAAATTAGCGACTTCCAGGAGATCGGGGCGGCGCTGCCAGGTACGTTTCAGCGCCTGGCGACGGCGCCAGAGGCGGATCTCTTCGTGGTTGCCGGATAAAAGCACGGGGGGCACTTCCATGCCTCTGAAAATACGAGGCCGGGTATACTGGGGGTATTCCAGCAGGCCCCAGGAAAAAGAATCCTCGGCTGTTCCCTCGGGAGCTCCCAGCACGCCGGGGAGCAGGCGGGCAATGGCATCGATTATTACCATAGCGGGAAGTTCGCCGCCAGTGAGCACGTAGTCGCCAATAGATATTTCCCGGGTAACCAGGGCCTGGCGCACCCTTTCATCTACGCCTTCGTAGTGCCCACAGATTAAAATCAAATGTTCCTGCCCCGCCAGTTCACCGGCAAGGCGTTGGTTAAAACGCTCTCCCTGGGGCGTTAAAAGTATTATTTCCGGAGAAGACCCTCCCAGAGGAATGCAGGCTTCCACCGCCAAAAAAATCGGCTCGGGGCGCATAACCATCCCCGGTCCGCCTCCATAAGGGTAGTCGTCCACCGATCGATGTTTATCCTGGGAAAAGGCGCGGATATCTATTAAGTTTATCTCCAGGATACCCTTTTCTCTTGCCCTCTTGATTATGCTTTCATCAAGAGGGCCTGAGAACATCCCCGGAAAAATGGTTAAGACATCGATGCGCACCTTTTTCCACCGTTTCTAGTTCAATCTAAAAGACCCGGCAAAGGATTTATTTTCACGCGCTTTTTCTCCAGGTCTACCTCCAGGATCACTTCTCTAATGGCCGGCAGAAGGATTTCCTGACCTTGAACGCTTTTTACCTGCCACACATCATTGGCGCCGGTCCGGAAGACGTCTTCTATTTCGCCCAGGTAAAGGCCTGTATGAGTATAAACCTTAGCACCCAACAGTTGAAAAGCGTAATAACTTCCGGGAGGCAAGGGCTCAACCTCATCGGGGTTAACTTGTAAATAAGTTCCTTTCAGGCGGGCCGCCTCTTCTAAAGAATTGATCTCGGCAAAGGTGAGCAACAACATTTTACCCTTGGCCCGCGCCCTTTTTAAAGTCAATCTTTCTTCCTTTTCCCCCAGGTCGTCGGCCAAGAAATACCTAGTGCCGCTCCGAAAGCGCTGGGGAAAATCGGTCAAGGGCAAAACACATACTTCCCCACGGTAACCGTGCGTAGAAACAATCTGCCCCACGCTCACCCGCCTGGCCATTTCTACTGAATTATTTCCACCACCGCTCTTTTACCCTCGCGAGCTGCTGCTGCTTTCGCTACCGTCCTGATTGCCTTGGCTATGCGACCCTGTTTGCCTATTACTTTGCCCATATCTTCCGGATCAACGCGTAGTTCCAGAATGACCGCCTTTTCACCGGCAATCTGGTTTACGCTGACTTTTTCCGGGTGGTCAACCAGAGCTTTGGCCAAGAGCTCTATTAATTCCTTCACAGTACTCCCTCCTACGGAGTTCTATTTAGCATTTCTCGTTTCAGTATATTTTTGCCATATACCCGTCTTCTTAAGCAAGGCCCGCGCCGTATCTGAAGGCTGAGCCCCGGTGATCAGCCAGCGCAGGGCTTTTTCCTCATCAATGTTTACTTCCTCGGGATTCCGGCAGGGATTGTAATACCCTATTTCTTCTATTACCCGGCCATCCCGCGGCGAACGGGAATCTGCCACCACCAGCCGGTAAAAAGGGGTCTTTTTAGCGCCCATGCGCTTCAGCCTAATCTTGGTAGCCAAACGTTATCACCTCCAATTTAGGTTCAAAGCAAGGGATTGATCATAATTTACCACGGTAGCTTAATTTTCCCGCTACCCTTTCTTTTACCGCCTGCGAGCTGACCAAATTGCCGCATTAGCTGCTGAGCATCGGCAAATTGTTTAAGCAGACGGTTGACATCCTGGACTTTAACGCCGCTGCCAGCAGCAATGCGGCGCTTGCGACTCCCATTAATAATATCGGGATTCCGCCGTTCTTCCGGCGTCATGGATTGGATTATAGCCTCAATATGCAGCAGCTCTTTAGGGTCAACTTTTAAATCTTTGAGTTGTTTCACTTTGCCAATGCCCGGCAAAAGGCTGAGAAGTTCATCTAAAGGCCCCATTTGCTTTAACTGCTTTAGCTGTTCCAGGAAATCCTCCAGGGTAAATTGTTGTTGCCTAACCTTGCGCTCCAGTTCCTTGGCCTTCTGGGCATCTATATTCGCCTGGGCCTTTTCAATTAAAGTAAGCACATCTCCCATACCCAGAATGCGGGCAGCCAGGCGTTCGGGGTGAAAAGCTTCCAAGGCACCGGCTTTTTCCCCTACGCCGATAAACTTAATAGGGCAACCAGTAACCGCCCGCACCGTCAGGGCGGCGCCACCCCGGGCATCGCCATCTAACTTGGTCAGTATAACGCCGGTTAAATTCAGTTGGCGATGAAATTCGTCAGCCACGCGCACGGCGTCCTGACCGGTCATGGCATCCAGAACTAAGAGAATCTCATGGGGAGAAACCGCATGTTTTATCTCTGCTAACTCAGCCATCATCTCGGCATCAATGTGCAAACGACCGGCAGTATCAACAATAACCACGTCTCGCCCCTGGCTGCGTGCGTGCTCCACGGCAGCGCCAGCTATGGCCGGGGGCTTAACTTCATCTCCAAGGCTAAAAACCGGTACACCCAACTGGCCACCCAGGACCTGAAGTTGTTTAATGGCCGCCGGCCGATAGATGTCGGCCGCCGCGAGGAGGGGGCGGTGGCCTTGCCTGGTTAAAAAGCGGGCCAGTTTGGCCGCAGTAGTGGTTTTTCCGGAACCCTGAAGACCGACCATAAGAATAACCGTCGGCGGGTGAGAAGCAAAGATGAGTTTGCTCTGGCTGCCGCCCATAAGCGCCGTCAATTCTTCATAAACAATTTTAATAACCTGCTGAGCGGGAGTTAAACTCTGCAGGACTTCCTGGCCGATAGCCCGGCTCTTCACTTTATCCACAAAATCCTTAACTACCTTAAAGTTTACGTCGGCTTCCAGCAAAGCGAGGCGAATTTCCCGCAGGGCTGCAGTGACATCGGCCTCGCTGAGCTTACCCCGGCCCCGCAATTTTTGAAATGTAGCCTGCAGCCTTTCGGCAAGGGAGGCAAAAACGGCCACTCCTTCACCCCCTACCAAAATTACCTTCCGGCAAATTTAAGAGTTCGTCCACTATTTTTATAGAACGCCGGAGCAATTCCTCGCCGCCACCTTGACTATAGAATTCCAGGGATCGCGCCACTTCCTCTAGTTTTTCCTTCTCCACCTGATAACGGGCCAGAAAACCCAGCTTAGATTCATAGCCTTCAAGCAACTTTTCTGCCCGCTGGATGCCATCATGAACCGCCTGGCGGCTTACGCCGGAGGCCGAAGCTATTTCTCTCAGGGAAAAATCATGGTAATAATGTAGTTCCAGCCATTCCCTTTGCTTGGGAGTCAACAGCGGCCCGTAAAAATCAAGGAGGCGGGCGATACGCGTTAACTTTTCCAGCATAGCAAATATCCTGTCAAGGCCTTAACTTTTACAGGCCTATTATATAGAAAGGGGCGGATGAGAGTCAAGAAAATTTCTCTATGCACCGGGAGACTTCCGCCATCACTTTATCCTCATCAATCGTCCGCACCTCTCCCTTGTACATGAGAACCTTCCCGTTAACGATGACCGTCTCCACATCGCTGCCCCTGGCGGCATAAACCAGGCTGGCCTGCGGGTCATATACGGGATAGAGATGGGGCTGTTTGAGGTTTATTAGGACGACGTCCGCCTTTTTCCCTGCCTCCAGGCTACCTATTTTGTCCTCTAGGCCTAGGGCCGCGGCACCGTTGAGGGTAGCCATCTGCAACGCCCGGGCAGCCGGGATAAGCGTGGGTTCCTGACACAAACCCTTGGCCAGCAAAGCCGCAAGCCGGGTTTCCTCCAACATATCCAGGTTGTTGTTACTGGCCGCGCTATCGGTACCGATACCAACCTTTACTCCTTTAGATAACATCTCGCTGACCGGGGCTATCCCGCTGCCCAGCTTCAAATTGCTCTCAGGGCAATGGGCCACGCCAACCCCCCGCCTCGCCAGGATTTCTATCTCCAGCGGCGTTAGGTGGACGCAGTGGGCGGCCACGGCAGGCAATTCAAAAAGCCCCAAGCTTTCCATAAGCTCTACCGGCGTTCGACCGTATTGCCGGCGCATTTCCTCCACTTCTCCCCGCGTCTCCGCCAGGTGAATATGTAGACCTACGCCAACCCTCTCTGCCGCTGCCATAACTTTTTTTAAATATTCCGGTGGGCAGGTATAGGGCGCATGCGGACCCAGCATGGTAGTAACCCGGCCTTCGCCGGCTCCCTGCCATTGCCGGGCAAAGGCTTCGGCGCTCCGGAGGCGCAGGCCTAACCGGTCCTGGTAGCCTATGAGCCCCCGGGCCAGGCAGGCCCTCATGCCTGAAGCTATTACCGCTTCGGCCACGGCCTCCATATGGAAATACATGTCGGCGAAGGTGGTGGTACCGCTGCGAAGCATTTCGAGAAGAGCAAGTTGAGTACCCCAGTAAATATCCTGACGTTCCAGCTTAGCTTCTTGGGGCCATATTTTCTCTTCCAGCCAGGTTTTTAAAGGTAAATCGTCGGCAAAATTGCGCAACAAAGTCATGGCTGCATGGGTATGGGCATTTATCAGCCCCGGGAGGGCCACCCGGTCCCGGGCTTCTATAACTTCATCCGCCACCCATTCGGGGGGCAGCCCCCTAGCAGGGCCGACGTAAAACAGCTGGTCATCTTCTATAGCAATTACCCCTTCCGAAATTACTTCGCCGGTAATAGGGATAATGATGCAATCTTTAACGAGCAACCTGGCCATTATATATCGCTCCTGGCGTACTTTAAAGCTTTATTGCCTCGGGTATGTTCCTGCACTGGCAACGGCGTTCTACCGGTAATTCCGCCGCCGCCTTTAGGAGCAGTTCTTTTAAGCTCCCGGACTGCTGCCCAACTTTGGCGACTACTTCGGCATGAGATAAGGCGACTCCGGCCAGGCCGGCAGCATAGTTAGTGATGACGGCCACGGCAGCATAGCAGATCCCGGCCTCGCGCGCGAGGACGACTTCGGGAACGCCTGTCATGCCGACTATATCGCCGCCCAGGCGGCGAAACATCTCGATCTCGGCTGGCGTCTCAAAGCGGGGTCCCTCGGTACAGACGTAAGTCCCGGAGCGGTGAACTATTAGACCGGGGATACTCGAGGCGGCTTCGGCCAAGGTGCGGCGTAGTTCGGGGCAGTATGGTTCGGTCATATCAATATGTACGACGCCCGTTTCTCCCCCTTCAAAAAAAGTCATGGGGCGGCTTTTGGTAAAGTCCAGAAACTGGTCCACCAGGGCCAGATTTCCGGGAGCCATAGCCCGGTTAAGGGAACCTACCGCTGCCGTAGCCAGTATGGCTTCCGCTCCTATTTTTTTTAGCGCCGCAATATTGGCCCGGTAGTTGACCCGGTGCGGCGGTACGGAGTGGCCCTCGCCGTGACGCGCCAGAAATACTATTTCCCGGCCGTTTTCTAGCGCCCCCGTAAGTAGGGCCACCCGGCCATAAGGCGTTTCTACAATTTCCCTTTGAATCCCAGCCACCAGGCCGGAATCGTATAAACCAGTGCCGCCGATAATGGCAACCTTCATCTTATTCCCTCTTTCTGCATTATATCCGCGCTGTGGTTAAGGCTTTGTCGCAAGAACATTTTCTCTCCGTATCCAGCGCCTCTATAACGGCGTAAAGTAAAGTGCGCAATTTTTCGTTATTGGCATTAAAAACCCGAATAACTTCTTCATGGCTGACCGGACGGATGTCTTCCTGCCCTTCCAGCCCTACATCATAATCGGTAATTAAAGAAATGTTGGCGTAACAAATTCCAAGTTCGCGGGCCAAGATGCATTCTGGGTATTGCGTCATGTTTATGACTTCCCAGCCCATTTTCTGAAACCACCGGCTCTCAGAGCGCGTAGAAAAACGCGGGCCCTGAATAACCACCACCGTTCCGGCGGGGTGAATAGAAAGCCCCAGTTTCCTGCCCTGCTCAATTATTATTCCCCTTAATTCAGGACAGTAAGGATCAGCTGCGCTAATATGGGTAGTTATAGGCCCGTCATAAAAGGTATCCTTCCTACCCCAGGTGCGGTCCACGAATTGGTCGCAAATTACAAAATCTCCGGGCTTGATATGGGGTTGCAAACTTCCCGAAGCACAGGGACCTATAATCCTCTTGACTCCCAGCTTGTACATGGCATAAATATTGGCCCGGTAATTAATGGCGTGAGGCGGCAGGGTATGTTCTTTCCCGTGCCGGGGTAGAAAAGCCACCTTTTTGCCTTTAAATTCGGCGATGGCGATTTTATCGCTGGGGGGGCCATAAGGGGTCTCAATTTTAACTTCTTCAATATTATCCAAAAAGCTATAAAAACCGGACCCGCCAAAAATGCCGATGTCCGCCTGCATCTTCCTCACCCTCCTACTCTTCGTATCGAACGATAGTAAAAACGTCGTATTTTTTCAGCTTCTCTCTACCCTTAAGAGGAACCAGCTCAATTACAAAAGCCAGGCCCTGAACTTCTCCTCCGCAAGCCTCTACCAGTTCTGTGGTAGCAGCCGCAGTTCCCCCCGTAGCCAGAAGGTCGTCAATAATAACCACCCGGCTACCTTTTTTAAAAGAATCCTCGTGAATTTCTACACATTCCTCTCCGTACTCTAAAGAATAGCAGACCTTTTTTGTCTTATACGGTAATTTTCCCTCTTTACGCACAGGCACAAAGGAAATTTTTAACCGGTCGGCCAGGGCGCTAGCAAATATAAAGCCCCTGGATTCGATGGCCACCACGGCCTCGGCTTCCTTCTGCCGGCAATATTCTGCCAGCACATCAACTACCCGGCTGAATAAAGGGCCGTCCTGGAGCAAGGGCGTAATATCCCGGAAGAGAATCCCTTTTTTAGGGAAATCAGGGATGTTGCGAATCTTTCTCTTCAGCACCTCGGGATCCAAAGTATCATGCGACATTCATCCTCTCCCCCTTACAAATTTAAACTTACCCGGATAAAACCCGGGAGGTCGCCAAATCAAACTTAACGGGAAAAAAGAGCGGCCGCGTAGTCCTGGGGGCTGAATTCCCGCAAATCGGTGATTTTCTCGCCTAAGCCCACCAGCTTAACAGGTAAACCCAGTTCGGCACCTATGGCCAGAACCACCCCGCCTTTAGCAGTCCCATCTAATTTAGTAAGCACAATCCCCGTTACGCCCACCGCCTCGCGGAAAATGCGCGCCTGGGAAAGACCGTTCTGACCGGTAGTGGCATCTAAAACGAGCAGTACCTCATGAGGCGCTTCTTGTATTTCCCGGGCAATAACCCGTTGGATTTTCTTTAATTCCTCCATGAGGTTAACTTTGGACTGCAAACGGCCGGCGGTATCGATCAGAACCACATCGGCCCGCCTGCTCCTGGCCGCCTGGATGGCATCAAAGGCCACGGCAGCCGGGTCGGCTCCTTCCTGGTGGCGGATCAATTCTGCGCCGGCCCTCTGTGCCCAAACACCTAGTTGTTCGCCGGCAGCGGCCCGGAAGGTATCGGCGGCAGCCAGAATTACCTTTTTGCCGCCCAACTTATATTGATAAGCCAGTTTACCGATGGTCGTCGTTTTACCGCTGCCGTTGACGCCCACTACCAAGATAACCGTTGGGGGTTGGGCTGCTTCCCGGAGCCGGCTCGTACCTTTATCCAATATGGATGCAACTTCTTCCTGCAAAATGTTGTAGGCCAGCCCAGGGTCCGATAATTTTTCCCGCCTCACCCTTTCTTTTAAGCGCCCTACCAGTTCCAGCGTAATCTTCATTCCTACATCGGCGGTAAGCAATATTTCTTCGAGTTCTTCAAAAAAGTTGTCATCAAAATTTTTATGCCGGCCTATAAGGCCGGTTATCTGTTGGGTAAAGGCCTGCCTGGTTTTGGCCAGGCCTTCTTTAAATACACGCAGCAGGTTCAAAAAGCATTCACCCCGTTGGTTATTTATTCTAGCTTTACCGACACCAGGCGGGAAACACCGGCTTCTTCCATGGTCACACCGTAAAGGGTATCGGCTACCGCCATGGTGCCCTGGCGGTGAGAAATAACTATAAATTGGGTTGTGGAAGTAAATTTTTTGAGGAGACGGGCAAATCTATTTACGTTGGCTTCATCTAAAGCTGTGTCTACTTCGTCAAAAATACAAAAAGGGCTTGGTCTGAATTTAAGCAAAGCAAAAATAAAGGCAATGGCGGTAAGTGCTTTCTCCCCGCCGGAAAGAAGGGATAGGTGCTGCAATTTTTTACCGGGCGGGCTAGCCAGGATTTCGATGCCGGCCTCTAAAATATTTTCGCCCTTTAAGATCAGATCAGCCGTTCCGCCTCCAAAGAGCTCCTGAAAAAGGGAAATAAAATGGGATCGAACTTCCTGGAAGCCGGCTTTAATGCGGGTGGCCATCAACCCTTCGCATTCGCGGATAACGGCCCGTAGGGCCGCTTTCCCTGCCTCCAGGTCGGCCTTCTGCCCGGCCAATTCATCAAACCTGGCCTTAAGACGCTCATACTCTTTTAAGGCGGCTAAATTAACGTTGCCTAAAGCCAATAGCTTAGCCTCCAGCTTCTTCCGGGCCAGAGGAGCTTTTTTCATGGTCAGGGGGCGCGGCCTAGCCAACTCCTTCTGCCAGTTCGGGCCGTAGTTGGTTTCAATCTCCTGAATCAAATTAGTAATGGCGGCCTCCAGGCGCGCCAAGGCTATTTCTTCCCCTTTGAGCTGGTTGACCGCATTTAAGGTTTCCTGATTCCGGATATTTTCTTGCCTACCGATTTGTCGCTTAAGCTCATTAAGGCGCACTTCTTGCTGACGGCTGGCCTGCAAGGCCTTTTCCAGGTTGTTGTAGATTTTTTCCAAATTAATAAGCGTATCCTGTAAAAGCCGTTCTTCCTTTAAAAGTTCTTCCATTTCGCCGGATAACTTCGCCAGTCCCGACTCGACTTCATTCAAATAAGCTTCCGTTTTTTGCCGGTGCTGTTCCGCCGCTTTTAATTCGGCTTCTACCTTTTCCCGGCTCCCGGCGAGGTTAACTGCCTTAGCGTGGTATTCCTCCAGCCGCCGATTGCTTTCCTGGAGCGCCTGTTCCAGATTCAGCATTTCCCGGCGGGCTGCTGCCAATTCCTCCTGGAGTTGCCTTTCCTCATCCTGCAGGGCTTTTAATTTAACGCCGTATTCCCCCAGGGTCTCCTCCAATTCGTCGCTTCCTGACTGGGCAACAGCTGCTTCTGCGTTTAAAGCAGCCAGTTCCGCTTCCTGCCGGGCTTTCTCTTCGTTAAGCTCACTTAAGCTCGCCAGGGCTGCTTTGAGGCGGCCGCGCAGTTCCGCCTGCTGTTTTTCTATAGCCAGCAACCTTTTCTGTTTGCCGGTTAAAATCCGGTTATATCCCTCGCCGGTAAGTTGGAGTTGCTGTATCTCCTCCGCCAACCTGGCGGCCTCGGCTTCTAAGCGGGTTATTTCCTGTCGGCGGGACAACATACCCCCCCGCCCCCGCCTAGCCCCGCCACTGATCGGTCCTTTAGGTTGCACTAGATCTCCATCTAGGGTGACCAGGCGAAGGGGAGAGCGCAAATGGCGGGCTATGGCGATGGCCCGCTCCATGTCTTCTACCACCAGGGTTTGTCCCAGGAGGTAATCCAGGGCCGGCTTAAGCTCCCCTTTAACCCGGACTAATTGGGAAGCAATCCCCAGAACGCCCTTTTCCTGCAGGCACCAACTTAAGGATTTCGGCCAGGTGCGGCCTTCCAGCCACTCCAAGGGCAAAAAAGTAGCGCGGCCACGCCTTTGTTTAAGAAAGGCCACCGCCCTGCCGGCATCAGCGGCGCCCTGAACCAAGATATATGTTAAGGCGCCGCCCAGAGCGGCTTCTACAGCTTTTTCCATTCCTTCGGGTACTTCCAAATGCTCAGCCAGTACCCCGATTACCCCTTTAAGCTCCGGGTTGCCCGCTTTTACCCCTTCGAGGATTATTTTTACGCCTTCGCCAAACCCGGCATAATCGGCTTCCAGCTGGTTTAACCAGCTAAGCTGGCCGAGAAGCTGCTGGTGCCTTGCAGACAGGGTTTTTATCTGGCGTTCTACCTCCACCAAAGAGCTCCTGACCGACGCCAGTTCTTCTTCCAGGTCGATCTTTTCTTCGGCCAGTTGTTTTAAAACTGCCTCGGCTTTCTCCGCCTCCTCCCGGGCTAAATTCAACTGCCGCTCCAGCTTCTCCCTGGCCGCCTCCAGCCTGTCCCGCTCGGACCCGGCAGCCAGGAACTCTTTCTGGCGGGCTTTTTGTCTTTCTTCCAGGCGTACGAGGTTGCTTTTGACGCTGGCAAGATTATGTAAAACATCGTAAAGGTCGGACCGCAACTTTTCTACCGTTCCTGCCGTTGCCTCCCGCTTTTGAGCCAGCTCTTCCCTCAATTTTTGCTCCCGGGCCATCTTTTCCTCTAAAACCCGGCTTTCCCGATCCAGCTTTTCCTTTTGTTCTATAAGGATGGGCTTCTCCTGTTCAAGAAATAACCTTTCCTCAAGCAGGCGCTCTTTTTCTTGCAGGAGCTCGCCTTTTTTAAGCTGGAAAAATTCCCGCCGCTCGCTTATTATGTTCATCCTGGCGCGCACTGCTTCCAATTCTTTTCGAAACCGATCCAATTCCTCCTCTTTTTGCTTGCGGCTTTGAGCAAGAACCGCCAGCTCAGCTTCTACCCTCTCCCTTTCCTCCGCCAGCTCCCGGCTCCGGGCCTGCAACTCATCAAGCTTTTGTTGCAAGGCGCCAACGAGCTTTTGTTTTATTTGCTGCTCCTCCTTTAATTCCTGGATTTTCCCATTAGCCAGCAAGAGATCGATTAAAGCCAGGCCTTTTTCTAACTTCTGATAGCGCCGGGCAAGCTGGGCTTCCCTGGCCAGGGGCTGGAGCTGGCGGTCAAGCTCGTTTAAGACGTCTCCCAGACGCAGCAGATCTTGCTCCACGGCGTCCAACTTTTGCTCGGCTTCCTTTTTACGCCAGCGGAGGCGCGCCAGGCCCAGAACCTCTTCTAGAAGCATCCGGCGCTCTTCCCCTCTGGCCGTCAGGATATCCTCGAGTTTCCCTTGGCCAACAATAGTCAGAGCGCTGCGGCTGGAACCGGCCTCCAAGAGCAATTCCTGAATATCTTTGAGCCGGCAGGGAACCCGGTTAACCAAATATTCCCCCTCGCCGGAACGAAAAACCCGCCGCGTTAAGGCAATTTCGCCGTACTCCAGGGGAAAAGTACCCCGGGTGTTATCCAGGATTAGGGTGACTTCGGCCAGGCCGACCGGGTGCCGGCCGGCGCTTCCGGCAAAAATAACCTCATCCATGTGGGCGCTGCGCAGCGCCTTAGCGCTTTGCTCGCCTAAAACCCAGAGTATGGCGTCGGCGATATTACTTTTACCGCTGCCGTTGGGACCTATAATACAAGTAATACCGGGCCCGAACTCGAGTCTCACCCGGTCTACAAAAGATTTAAATCCGCGCACCTCTAAGCCTTTTAAAAGCATCAACAACCTCCAGGAGCGAAGAAACTGCTCTTTTGTAGAGCAGTTTCCGAGGGGTACTTTAGCGTGGCTCTACGATAAACCTGATTGCCGTTCGTTCTTCGCCGTCAATGGTAATCTCGGTAAAAGCGGGAATCATGACCAGATCAATTCCATTCGGTGCGATAAAACCCCGGGCAATAGCGATGGCTTTCACGGCTTGATTTACTGCCCCTGCTCCTACAGCTTGAACTTCGGCCTTGCCATGCTGACGGAAAACGGCCGCCAGAGCCCCGGCCACGGCTTTGGGATTGGAGTGAGCCGATACTTTAAGTACTTCCATTTTCCCCCTCCCTCGTTCCCATTCTCCTGGATTTGTTGGATATATCCTTACTAATATTTCGACAAGGGGAAAACAAATCCTTCCTAGCCTCAAAGTCTTTTAAGGCCAACCGCGCCGCCTCTTGTTCGGCTTCTTTTTTACTTTTACCGGTACCTGTAGCCCATAACTTGCCCCGGAAATAAACGCCGGCGCGAAAGTTCTTGGCATGATCCGGACCCCACTCTTCTAAAATGGCATAACTGACATTTTCCTGGCTGAGTCTTTGCACTTCTTCCTGCAACCTGGTTTTATAGTCTTTATCAATTATTTCTGCCTCTTTTAAAACCGGGTCCAGGGCGAAACGGAAAAATTGACGGGCCAGTTCCAGGCCGCCTTCAAGATAAAGGGCGCCCAGGACCGCTTCTACCGCATCGGCTAGATTCGATTCCCTCTCCGCGCCACCGCTCATTTCTTCGCCTTTACCCAAAAGCAGTAAACGCCCCAACCCCAGCCGCCCGGCAGCAGCAGCCAGGCTATCCTCACAAACTATCCTGGCGCGCAGGCGAGTCAACTCGCCTTCGGAAAGATCAGGATATGTGCGGTAAAGGTAATCGGCCACGATTAAACCTAAAACTGCGTCACCTAAAAACTCCAGCCGCTGGTTGTCTGCCGTTCCATGTTCAAAAGCATATGTAGGGTGGGTAAGGGCCATATCCAAAAGTTCCAGGCCGGAAGGTTTAATCCCGGCCTGGTCCAAAAATTTGCAGAGGTCGTTACGGCGTCGAGGCAACATAACTTACACCTGCTTAAAATTTACGCAGCAAAATAGAGGCATTATGCCCGCCAAAACCAAAAGAGTTAGATAAAGCCACTTTAACCTCCTGGTGTCTGGCCTTATTGGGCACATAGTCAAGGTCACATTCGGGATCCGGGTCCTCGTAGTTAATGGTAGGGGGAATAACACCTTCGTAGATGGTCAACGCCGTGGCGATCAGCTCTACTGCCCCCGCAGCGCCTAAAAGATGCCCGATCATGGATTTATTTGAGCTCACGGCTAATTTATAGGCATGGGAACCAAAAACCTGCTTAATGGCAAGGGTTTCCAAACGGTCGTTTAAATCCGTAGAAGTCCCATGGGCGTTAATGTAATCTACGTCCTCCGGCTTAAGGCCGGCGTCAGCTATGGCTAGCTGCATAGCCCTTGATGATCCCCTGCCTTCCGGATCCGGGGCTGTAATATGGTAAGCATCGGCCGTGCAGCCATAACCCGCTACTTCGGCGTAGATGCGCGCCCCCCGCCTTTCGGCGTGTTCCAGGGTTTCCAAAATCAAAGTCCCCGCTCCCTCGCCCAAAACAAAACCGTCGCGGCCGCGGTCAAAAGGCCGGCTGGCGGCCTGGGGCGCTTCATTACGGGTAGAAAGCGCCTTCATAGAGCTGAAACCTGCCACTGCCAAAGGGGTTACGCTGGCTTCACTGCCGCCGGTAATGACCACATCTACCTCCCCCCGTTGCAGGAGGCGAAAAGCCTCGCCTACGGCGTTGGCAGAAGAGGCGCAGGCGTTCACTACGGTAAAGTTAGGTCCCCGCGCTCCGATGTGGATGGAAATTTGCCCGGCGGCCATATTGCCGATCATCATGGGCACAAAGAAGGGACTCACCCTGCCCGGGCCTTTTTCCAACAAGGTCCGGGCTTGATCTTCCAAAGTTTCTATGCCGCCAATACCGGAGGCATAGACGACACCTATACGTTCCGGATCTACAGACTTTGGGTCGAGAGCAGCATCGTTAAGGGCCATACGCGCCGTAACCACTGCGTACTGGGTGAAGCGGTCCATACGCTTAACTTCTTTACGGTCCAAGAAAGCTGCGGGGTCGAAATCCTTTACTTCTCCGGCTATGCGCGTGGCCATGCTACTGGCGTCAAAGCGGGTAATAGGACCTATCCCGGAAACGCCGGCCAGGAGCGAGCGCCAAAAATCATCTTTAGTATTTCCGACCGGAGATATCACTCCCAAGCCGGTAATAACTACACGGTGCAAAGCAAGTTTCCTCCAATCGCACCCTTTTTATTTGGTACGCTCCCTGATGTATTCTACTGCCGCTCCGATAGTGGTAAGTTTTTCGGCATCTTCATCGGGGATTTCCAGGTCGAATTCCTCCTCCAGGGCCATAATCAGTTCGACGATATCCAGCGAATCCGCATTTAAATCCTCAAAAGAAGTTTCACTGGTAAGATCGTCTACCTCTACGCCCAGTTGTTCGGCTACAATTTCCTTAACTTTTTCCAGAATGTTGTCCACCATACCTCACCTCCTTAAGTTTTTCTACATGGCCATTGCCAGGCCGCCATCTACATTAATCACCTGGCCGGTTATATAACTGGCCGCCGGAGAGGCCAGGAAGAGAACTACTTCAGCTACTTCTTCCGGCCGCCCGGGCCGGCCAAGAGGAATACGCGCCTTAAAATTTTCCGCTACAGCTTCGCCAAGGTTTTGGGTCATCTCGGTAACGATAAAGCCCGGAGCCACGGCATTAACCAGTATGCCACGGCCGGCCATCTCCTTGGCCAGGGACTTGGTAAAACCTATAACGCCCGCCTTAGCAGCGGCGTAGTTCGTCTGGCCCGGATTGCCCAGCTGGGCTACAACAGAGGTCAGGTTTATTATCCGGCCCTCCCGCTGGCGCAACATGGGTTTTAGGGCAGCCTGGGTGCAGTAAAAGACGCCGTTAAGGTTAGTAGCCAAGACGGCCTCCCAATCCTCCGGCTTCAGCCGCAAGCAAAGGCCGTCGCGGGCGATGCCAGCGTTATTTACCAGGACATCCAGGCGGCCAAAAGCGGTGAGGGTACGCTCCACTAATTCAGTTGCTTCGTTTTGCCGAGAAACATCGGCTTGAAGGGCTATCCCTTCGCCTCCGGCTTCCTTTATCAAAGCCACTACTTCCTCCGCCGCCTCTGCCTTCCGAACGTAGTTGACGGCAACCCTGGCTCCTGCCCTGGCTAAAGCCAGGGCTATGGCTCTGCCGATTCCGCGAGAAGCTCCGGTTACCAGGGCTGTTTTTCCATTTAATACCATTCTATATGGCCTCCCCCAAAATAGCAAGGGTCTTGGTTAAAGATGCCGGGTCCTCCACATTTCCCAATGTTGCCTCCGGAGCTATGCGGCGGGCAAGGCCGCTCAAGACTTTACCCGGGCCAACCTCTATAAAAATGTTATAGCCGTCAGCTGCCAACTTTCGGATAGATTCCTCCCAGCGTACCGGGCTGGCTATCTGGGCGATTAGCGCTTCGCGTACGTCCGCCGCGCCGGTAATCAAATTAGCGCTCACATTGGCCACTACCGGCAATCGGGGGGGTGCAATGGCTACGGATTCTAAAACCCGGGCCAATTTTTCTTGCGCCGGCGCCATCAGGGAAGAATGGAAGGGCCCGCTGACGTTGAGTACAACCGCTTTTTTGGCCCCGGCCTGGCGAGCCAGCTCAATGGCCCGCTGCAGGGCCTTATTTTCGCCGGAGATTACCACCTGACCCGGAGCGTTCAAGTTGGCAGCTTCCACTACACCTGCCTCGCCTGCTTTCCGGCAGACTTCCTTCACCTCGGCTTCCGACAGCCCCAGGATGGCCGCCATACCGCCCTGGCCGGCAGGAACGGCTTCCGACATAAACCGGCCGCGCTGGGCTACCAACTTCACGGCGTCCACAAAATCGAGAGCTCCGGCAGCCACCAAAGCGCTGTATTCGCCCACGCTATGGCCGGCTACTGCCCCGGGCAGAACCCCTTTCTCCTCCAGGACCCGGTAGCAGGCTACGCTGACCGTAAGGATGGCCGGCTGCGTATATTCTGTGATATTGAGCTTTTCCGCCGGGCCCTTAAAGCATAGATCGCTTATATCATAACCAAGGGCTTTATCTGCCGCCTCAAAAGTAGCAGCGGCAACCGGGAAAGCAGTTGCCAGCGCCCGACCCATACCCACATACTGGGATCCCTGTCCCGGAAAGAGAAAAGCTATCTTTTTCACTGCATAATTCTCCCTAAATTATTTATTACCTTCTCGGCCTCGGCCATGATGTCTGAAATTATTTCCTTTGCCGGTTTAACGTCTTGGATTAGACCGGCAATCTGCCCGGCCATTAAAGAACCGTACTCCACGTCCCCTTCAATTACCGCCGCCCGTAATTTGCCGCTCCCCAGTTTATCCATCTCCTCCCAGGAAGCTCCGCGGGCAGCCAGTTCTTCAAACTGCCGGGAAAGCTTATTACGCAGCACCCGAACGTAATGGCCTTTAATACCGGTCACTACCGTGTCCCGGTCGCCGGCTCTAAGGATAGCCTGTTTATAATTTTCGTGGGCTACGCATTCGGTAGCACAGATGAAACGAGTACCCATCTGCACGCCGACAGCGCCCAAACTTAAGGCTGCCACCAGACCGCGGCCGTCGGCTATGCCGCCGGCGGCGATTACCGGTACCTTAACGGCATCTACAACCTGGGGCACCAGAGCCATGGTGGTAATTTCGCCAATATGGCCGCCGCATTCCATGCCTTCAGCGATCAGGGCGTCAACCCCCAGGCGTTCTAAGCGTTTGGCCAGGGAAACCGAGGCAATAACCGGTATTACTTTGGTGCCGGCCTCCTTAAGAAGGGGCAGGTGTTTGCCGGGGTTTCCGGCTCCGGTGGTTACTACCGGCACCTTTTCCTCTATTACCAGCTTGATTATGTCTTCCGCAAAAGGAGACATGTAGTAAACATTTACGCCAAAAGGCCGGTCTGTCCGCTCTCTTACTTTATGTATTTCCTGGCGCACCGCCTCCGGCGGCGCGTTGCCGGCGCCGATAATACCTAGGCCTCCGGCTGCGGAAACAGCAGCCGCCAGTTCGCCTGTAGCTACCCAGGCCATGCCCCCTTGGAGGATGGGGTATTCGATATTTAAAAGATCACAAAGGACGGTTCGCCACAAAATTATCACCTCTTAACCCTTAGGCGGTAAGCTCCACCTGAGCACAGCCGAACCCCAGGTCAATCCGGCTCCGAAGGAAACCAGCAGTACGTTAGCGCCGACTTTGAGCTTCCCCTCCCTGTAGGCCTCATCTAGGGCCACAGGAATAGAAGCGCTAGACATGTTACCGTAGCGGTCGAGGTTAACGAAAACTTTTTCCGCTTCTAGCCCCAGGCGCTTAATCGCCGCTTCTACGATGCGGATGTTGGCCTGGTGGGGGATGAGAAAATCTATATCTGCCTTGGTAAGGTTGGCTTTTTCCAGAACAGCCAGGGAAGCTTCACCTAAAATTCGGACGGCAAACTTAAAAACTTCGGGCCCGTTCATATGAATGCTATGCAGCTTGGCTTTCACCGTGTCCAAGGTTGCAGGCTGCCGGGAACCCCCCGCCGGCATTTCTAAAAAACGCCCGCCGCTCCCATCGGCCCCCAAATGCACGGCCAGTAATCCCTGGCCAGGCTCCACCGGCTGCAAGATAACCGCGCCGGCGCCATCACCGAACAGCACGCAGGTGCTGCGGTCTTCCCAATTAATGATTTTAGTTAAAACATCCACGCCGATGACCAGGGCCGTATTATAGGTACCGTTGGCGATGAACTGGGAAGCCACCGCCAGAGCGTAGATAAAGCCGCTGCAGCCTGCCGAAAGATCAAAAGCCGCCGCCCGCTTTGCCCCCAGCCTGTCCTGAACCAAGCAGGCCGTAGCTGGGAAAAACATATCCGGCGTGACGGTAGCCACGATTATCAGGTCGATATCTTCGGCTGCCACCTCCGCGCAGGCCAGCGCCTTCTCGGCAGCAACAAGGCTGAGGTCAGAAGCCGCCTCCTCGCTGCTGGCTCGCCGGCGTTCCCTGATGCCCGTCCGGGTACGAATCCATTCATCGCTGGTATCAACTATTTTTTCCAGGTCAAAGTTGGTTATTACTTCTTCGGGCAGGTAAGAGCCTACACCGGTTATGCCGACTTGTCTCAACTATATCCCCGCTCTCGACATTCGTTATAAATAAAATCCGTATTTAAGTAACCCAACCGTTCTACCAGCTTTCCCTCCGCACACTTGACCGCCAAAGCTATAGCGTTTTTTATGGCCCTGGCGTCGGAACTCCCGTGGCAGATTATACTTATGCCCTGCACCCCCAGCAACGGCGCTCCGCCGTATTCGGCATAGTCTACCTCTTTCTTCAACTGGCGTAAAGCAGGCAACAATAGGGCCGCGCCCAGTTTAGCCCGCCAGGAATTACCTATTTTGCCCTGGATCCAGGTGAAAATAGCCTGACCCAGGCCTTCGCCGAATTTTAAAAGTAAATTGCCCACAAAGCCATCGCAAACAAAAACATCGGCCTCCCCTTTGGCTATATCCCTGCCTTCAACATTGCCGATAAAATTTAGGGAGGTTGAGCGCAGCAGCTGGTAAGCGTTTAAAGTGAGTTCGTTGCCTTTGCTTTCCTCTGCGCCTACGTTTAATAAACCTACGCGGGGGTTATTTATCCCCATTACCCGTTCTGCGTAAAGACTACCCATCAGGGCAAATTCCAGCAGGTGTTCGGGCCGACAGTCTACATTGGCCCCGGCGTCCAAAAGCAACTTGGGGCCTGCAAGGGTGGGCATGACGGTAGCTATCGCCGGGCGCTGGATATTACCGCTGCGGCCCAAAATAAGCAGGGCAGCGACCATTTGGGCTCCCGTGCTCCCTGCCGAAACCACCGCCGCTGCTCTACCTTCTTTTACCAGGCGCGTGGCTACGGCTATCGAGGCATCGCGTTTCTTGCGCAATGCCAGAGCAGGCTGTTCGTGCATTTCTATAAACTGGTCGGTGTGGACTACTTCTAACCCGCCCAAGGGAGTGTGGCGGCACAGTTCCTGCTCAATACGCACCGCGTCGCCGACCAAAATAATCTCGGCAAGGCCGGCCCTCGCGGCCGCAACTGCTCCCGCCACCATGGCGCCAGGTGCATAATCGCCCCCCATAGCATCTACGGCTATCTTCAAGCTAGTTCGCCTCCTGGCCGGTGGCTATCTGCGGGGCTATAACGATAAACTGGCCCTTAAAGACGATCTCGCCCTGAACCTTGGAATGAACCGATACCAAGTAGGTAACCCCTCTCTTCACTTTTACCAGCGCACGGGCCACAACATGTTCGTGAAGATAAACCGGCCTGCGGTAACGTACCCTCGCGCTGCCCGTAACTACCATTTCGGCTCCTATCGTAGCTAGGGCCAGGGAATTGGCCTGGGCAAAGAGGTAATAACCTTTGGCTACTCCTGCCGGTTGAATGATCATTTCCGGCTTAATTTCTAAGATAGAAATGCCCATCTGCCCCGGCTGGAGCTCTACCAGTTCGCCTACCAGTTCCTCCGCCGTGAGTCCGCGCATGCGGCTCTGAGCTTCTCGGGCCATAGCCCGAACTCTTTCGCGGACTTCCGGAATGCCTAAAGCCAGGCGGTCAAGGCGGATGGTGGGAATGCTGACATGAAAATGTTCTGCCAGCTCCTCATCAGTCGCAAAGGGGTCATTTTGTAAATAACGCGCCAGCGCCTTATGGCGTTCTTGCCTTTTATTTCTTTTATACACCGGCGCACCCCCTCATATTACCTGTTAATATTACCAGGCTATAACCATAGTATAACTATACAGCCAGTTTTATGCAAGTGGAATAAAAAAGCTTTCAGCTACCAGCCTCGACCGTAGTTGGCTGCTGATCGCTGAAAGCTAACCGTTGAACGGCCAAACTACTCTTCCGCTGCTACCTTCACGGCTTCTCTTCCCTTATAGTAACCACAATGGCCGCAAACCCGGTGGGCCAGTTTCAATTCATGGCAGTGCGGGCATTCCACTAAAGAAGGGGCGTCGAGTTTAGCCCAAATGGAGCGGCGCTTATTTTTCCTGGCTTTAGAAACTCTGCGTTTCGGTACTCCCATTTTTGCCACCTCCTCTTCTCAGCTTGATGCTTCCGAAACATTCCCCGTGCCGGGGCGCTGGCGACGGCTCCAGATGGGCTCGCCAGCGATCCGTAGGCTCCCCCTCGCCCTTCGGCGGGGTTCCCGGCCAATTCGGCATCGCAGACTTAAGTGGCCGGCCTCGGGCCTCCATGCCCTCGGCCCCGCCTCCGGGCTCGGCCTCGCCAACGGCTCACAAGGCTCGCCCAAAGTCGCCTTACGCCAGCATCCCCGGCATTTTCATACTTCTTTCGGAAGCACCCTCAGCTTAGCAACTTTGCTAGGGCGGCCAAACGCGGATCGCCATCTTCGCGGTGGCATTCGCAGTTACCCCGGTTAAGATCTTTACCGCACCCCGGACAAAGCCCCTGGCAGCTCTCGCGGCAAAGGGGCTTCATAGGTAGGGCTAAAAGCAAGGCTTCTCTAACGGCAGGGGAAAGATCTATAGTATCGCCCGTAAATACCCGAATTTCGTCTTTAAGCTCCAGATCCTCGGGCAGGGCCTGCCAGAAGTCGGCACTGCAGTATTGCTCTTCAAACGGTAGCTCCAAGTGGTAGATAAAACTTTCCAGGCAACGACTGCAATACAAGTTGAGGTCCGCATTCACTTTCCCGTTAACTAAAAAAGTATTGCCGGTATTGGTTACTACCACCTTGACGATCACGGGGCCAGCAAACGGTATCTCCTGGCCTTCAAAGGAAAGCGGTGGCCATTTTTCTTCCCATTTATATTCCACTTGGCTTCCTGGAGCTTTCTTAAGTTCAGCAACGCCAATTTTCACCACATTCACCCTGTTGATTATACCGAATGCAACCTTAAACTGTCAACGATAGCCCGGGTATCCCTGGCTATCATCAATTCTTCATTGGTGGGGATAACAAAAACGTGCACGGAAGAATCTGGGGAGGATATTTCCTTCTCCTGGCCGTGAACTTCATTTTTCGCGGGATCGATTCTCAGCCCCAGGTAGTCCATATCCCGGCAAATGTCCGCCCGCACGCGCGGCGAATTTTCTCCCAAACCGGCCGTAAATACCAGCGCATCCAAGCCGTTAAGAGCGGCTGCATAGGCGCCGATAAATTTCTTGACCGTATATACAAATACATCCCACGCCAGCCGGGCGCGGTCGTTACCTTCGTCTATGGCCTTTTCCAGGTCGCGAAAATCGCTGCTCAGACCGGAAACCCCCAGCACCCCGGACTTGCGGTTGAGCAGCTCGTCCACTTCCGCAGGCGAGTAATCTTCTTTCATCATTAGAAAAGTAACGATGGCCGGGTCGATGTCGCCGCAACGGGTACCCATAGTTAAACCTGCCAGGGGAGTAAAACCCATGCTGGTGTCTATGGATTTACCTTCTTTAACCGCCGTAATACTGGAACCATTGCCTAGATGGCAGGTAATTATCTTGAGTTCCTCCAAGGGCCTCTTCATTAAAGCGGCTGCCCGCTGAGCTACATATTTATGCGAGGTGCCGTGAAAGCCGTAGCGCCTGATCTTATGTTTCTGGCAGATTTCATAGGGCAGGCTGTAAGTATAGGCGTAATCCGGCATGGACTGATGAAAAGCGGTGTCAAAAACAGCTACCTGGGGTATGCCGGGTAAAATTTTTTCGCAGGCCTCAATACCCCGCAAGGAGGGGCCGTTGTGCAGGGGAGCCAGAACTTCAAGTTCTTTAATAACTTCTTTTGTCTTTTCGTCTACCAACAGGGAGGAGGAGAGGGTGCCGCCGTGGACGGCCCGATGGCCGATGCCATCGATCTCCTGGAACTTTTTTAAAACGCCGAACTCGGGGTGTATAAGGGCATCTAAAACCAGACGAATAGCCTTCTGGTGATCGGGTATTTCGCTCTCCTGCACCATCTTTTCTTTACCTGCAGGACGGTGGGTTAAAACTCCTCGCGCCAATCCTATCCTTTCCACCAGCCCCCTGGCCAGGACTTTCTCTTCTTCCATGTCAAAAAGTTGATATTTAACCGAGGAGCTGCCACAGTTTAAAACTAAGATTTTCATAAAAAGTTCCTCCTTGTGATTTATTGTACATGAATTTATAATTTATCTCCTTTACTTCTAAACTAGAAGACTCGGGAGTATACTGCTAACGTACCGAAGATTTACGGGTTCGATCAAGGAAGTGAGGCTTGAACCTTGCTTCGCCCCCGCCCGGCAACTCCGTTTCTTTCCGCTTTTACCGTTTTCCTGGCGGTAATTCTGGCCGCAGCTATCGTTTTATTTCCCAGAGAGGTATTTCAAGGGGCTTTGCGGGGTTTAAAGACCTGGTGGGAAGTAGTTCTGCCCGCCCTGCTTCCTTTTTTCATCGTCTCTCAAATTTTTATGGGCCTGGGTATTGTCCACTTTCTGGGAGTACTGCTGGAACCTGTTATGCGCCCCCTTTTTAACGTGCCGGGCAGCGGGGCCTTTATTATGGCCATGGGGTATACTTCCGGAGCCCCAATCAGCGCCATGCTAACGGCGGAATTGCGCCAGCAAGGTTTATTGAGCCGGATAGAAGGGGAGAGGTTGCTCTGCTTTACCAATAACGCCAGCCCGTTATTTATGCTTGGAGCCGTAGCCGTCGGCATGTTAGACAACCCTCTCCTGGGCCCGACTATCGCCCTGGCCCACTATAGCGCCAACTTCCTGCTCGGGATCTGCTTTCGCTTTTACGGGCGAAGGCAGGAATTTGCTTTTACCTCCAACCCGCCGCCAGGGAATATTATCTACCGCGCCTGGCAGGCGCTGCTGCAGGCCCAGCAAAGCGATAACCGGGCTTTAGGTAAACTTCTGGGGGATGCCGTAAGCCGGTCTTTCCAGACGTTGATAACCATCGGCGGCTTTATAATTCTTTTTGCAGTAATCATCCAACTGGCGGACGCTATAGGGTTTCTAAAGGTGATTGTTAAGCTACTCGGGATTATACTTGCCCCCTGGGGTTTTGATTCTGAGACCTGCAGGGCCATCGCTGCTGGTTTTTTGGAAATGACTATGGGGACCAAATTCGCCAGCGAAGCCCTTTCTCCTTTACCAGAAAAACTGGCCGCCATCAGCTTGATCCTCGGCTGGGCCGGCCTTTCCATTCATGCCCAGGTGGCCGCCGTAATCAGCAATACCGACCTGAGGCTTTTTCCTTTCCTGGTCGCCCGCCTGCTCCACGGCCTCCTAGCCAGCCAACTGGTTTACCTGTTCCTGGGGCCCGCTCAGCCGGTTATGCATTTCGCCTTGCGCCCCTTCTACCCTCCGCCCTGCGGGCCCTGGCCGGCACTTTGGATGCATTATACCGGCTTCTCCCTGGGTATACTTTTGTTCCTCTTCCTGCTGGCCGCCGTAGGGATGGCGGCCTATGGCCTCGCCAGGCGGTAAACTAACGCTCTTTGGAACGGGCCGCATCCTCCTTAGTTACGGCTGCGGAACCGGGCTTGCTGGCCCGCAACTCTTCCAGCCCGTTCCTGACCTGCAACAGGGCCTTTTCCAGATTATCCGCTAAGCGCTGCAGAACTTCAGCGGCATAGTTTATAGCCCCGCTCCGCAATTCTTCTGCCATCTGGCGGGCCCTGGCCGTTATTTCGCCGGCCTGGGCCTGGGCTTTACGCACCAGCTCGCTCTCCTGCGCCATCTCCCCTGCCTTTTTCTCTGCCTCGGAGATTATGCGCTGGGCCTGCTGCCTGGCTTCTTCAATAATCCGTTCTTTTTCGCTGGTAAGCCATCGGGCTTCCCGGATATCTTCCGGCAAGCAGGCGCGCAAGCGGTCAAGGTAGTCCAGAAGCAAATCGCCATCGAGAAATACCCTTCCCGTTAGCGGTACGTGGGGGGCTTTTTCCACCATTTTTTCTATTTCATCGAGGATCTTGGTGATTTCCAATCTTGCTATCTCCCTTCCGGTCTGGTTAAAAAATACAGGGCCGTACTTCCATAAACGTAACGTTTAATCTGGTTCCATCCCCCGGTTTCCGGCAAAAACTCCCCCTTGGCTGCCACCTCGACTATAACTAACCCCCCGGGCTTGGATAACAATTTTAACTTTGGCAAAACAAAGCTTACTAAATTTTTTCCATAAGGAGGATCAACATAAATTAAATCAAAGCTCTCGCCGCGCCCGATTAGGGCGGCCAAGGCC
Organism: Clostridia bacterium; assembly: GCA_030445865.1. Classification (GTDB taxonomy): domain Bacteria; phylum Bacillota; class DSM-521; order Neomoorellales; family Neomoorellaceae; genus JASUSV01. The sequence continues at coordinate 10,219 of JASUSV010000002.1, read as the reverse complement.
GACATAACTTCCGAGCGCCAGATCTCGGCCCTGTCCCCTAGGCCTGTATTTTGCAAGTTGGCCTGAAGGCAGCGCAAGGCCTGCTTATCGTTTTCAATAAAAACGGCCCGCCGGGCGCCGCGGCTTAAAGCTTCCAGGCCCACGGCCCCGCTGCCCGCAAAGACATCGAGAAAATCGGCCTCGATAACTCGCGGGCCTAAAATATTAAAAAGGGCCTCCCGCACCCGGGCGGTCGTCGGGCGGGTACTGCGGCCCCGGGGGGCACTTAAGACGCGCCCTTTGGCTTCGCCGGCGATAATCCGTAACATTTTTGGTCAAAACTCCCGTGGGTATTATAACAAAAAAAGGCGCGGAAAAGAATACCGCACCGGTGTTGATACCTCTTCTTTCTGGATGTCCGGGTCATTTTCTAATTCAATATCAACCTGCCTACGAAATTAACCAGGCCGCAAACGATTACAGCTACTGCCAGGGGTATAAGCACCCCCGCTATGGTCCACTTAAAGCTTTTAGTTTCCTTGTAAATCGTCCAGATGGTCGTTCCGCAAGGGTAATGGAGCAAGGAAAAAAGCATAAAACAGAAGGCGGTAACCGGAGTCCAGCCGTAGGCCACCAAAAGGTTGCCCAGGTCCTGGAAGTTAGCTGGTTCTACCAGGGTACCCTGGGCGAGATAACCCATGAGCAAGATGGGCAAGACGATCTCGTTGGCCGGGAGGCCCAGGATAAAAGCCGTTAAGATGTAGCCGTCTAAACCCAGGAATCTGGCCGGGAGATCCAAAAAATTAGCCATTCCCTTAAGTATATTTTGGCCGCCGATACTGTTGTTGGCCAGAAGCCAGATGACGGCCCCCGCAGGAGCAGCTATGGTAACGGCCCTGCCTAAAACGAAAATGGTGCGATCAAAAATCGAGCGCACGATTACCCGGCCTACCTGAGGCATGCGGTAGGGTGGCAGCTCCAGGACAAAAGATGAAGGTAGCCCCCGTAAAAGCGTTTTTGATAGAAGATAGGAAACTAATAGGGTAACGGTTACGCCCAACAGCACCAGAGTAGTTACTACAGCCGTGGCCATAAAAGACAATGAGGTTGAAAGTGAGCCGGCAAAAAAAAGGGTCGCCAGGGCTATCAAAGTTGGAAAACGGCCGTTGCAGGGAACGAAATTATTGGTCAAAATCGCTATCAGCCGTTCCCTGGGGGAATCAATAATGCGGCAGGCCGTAACGCCGGCGGCGTTGCAGCCAAAGCCCATGCACATAGTCAGCCCCTGCTTGCCCTGAGTACCTGCGCGTTTAAATAAACCGTCGAGATTAAAAGCTGCCCTGGGTAAATAGCCCAAATCCTCCAGTAGGGTAAAGCAGGGGAAAAAGATGGCCATGGGTGGGAGCATTACCGAAACCACCCAGGCAACGGTGCGATACACGCCCTGGACGGCCATTCCGCAAAGCCACTGGGGGGCACCTGTATAATCGAACAGGAAAGACAAGGGATCTTCCAGGCCAAAGAGCAAAGCCGCAAGAATTTCCGAAGGATAATTCGCCCCCACAATAGTCACCCAAAAAACGACCCCTAATAACAAAAGCATTAAGGGGAAGCCTGTCAGCCTGGAAGTAACTACATCATCGATGCGGCGATCCCAGTCGCAGGCCCAACCGGGGTGCCGGCTTACGACCCGACCACTTATGGCTTCGGCCTGCCGGTAGATGGCCTTTACAATTCGCTCCTGCAGTTCTTCTTTCCGACCGTCGCCCAACTCTCCTGCCAGCCGGTATAATTCTTGTATTTTAGTCATAGCTATCATCCCTAAGATGTTTGTTTGCCCAGGTTTCCAGGAGGCTTTCATCTCCTTCCAGCAGGCGCAAGGCCAGCCACCTCGCCTGGCGGCGTTCCGAAACATAAGGTTGTATCAAGGGCAGCAGTTTTTGAAGCCTTTCTTCAATGTAATGGCCATATCCAATTTCACGGGGGCAGGGGGTGATATACCCGCAAGCAACGGCATAGATAAGGTCTTTTAACTCATCAAGACCTTGGCCCGTCCTGGCAGCCGTGGCTACCACCGGCACGCCTAATTCCCGGGCCAGAACGGCTATATTTATATTTAGATTTTTCTTTCTAGCTTCATCTATCAAGTTAACGCACACTATAACTCTAGAAGTAATTTCCATAACCTGGAGCGCAAGGTTGAGATTGCGCTCCAGGCAGGTGGCATCGGCAACCACTACCGTCGCATCTGGGTGGCCAAAAAAAAGGAAATCGCGGGCGACGCGTTCCTCAGGCGAGTTAGCTACCAGGGAATAGGTTCCAGGCAAATCTATAAGCAAAAATTCCCTGCCTTTATAATGATAGACTCCCCGGGCCGTCAAAACCGTCTTGCCCGGCCAGTTGCCCGTGTGCTGGCGCAGGCCGGTCAAAGCATTAAATATGGTGCTCTTGCCAGTATTGGGATTTCCGACCAGGGTGACGCATAACTGCACAGGGTTATTTAAGCCCATCCGGGCCACCCCTTCCCCGCGGCTTTGACCTGGATTTCTCCCGCTGCTTCGCGCCGCAAGGCAACCGTCGTTCCCCTCACGCCGTAGGCCACCGGGTCACCGCAGGGGCCGGAGCGGATTACTTCAATTAAGGTCCCGGGTACAAAACCCAGATCCAGCAGCCGGCGCCTGGTTAGACCCTGCCCGCCAACTGTAACCACGTAAGCAAAAGATCTCACGGGTAATTCTGCCAACGATTTCAAGCCATCATTGAACCCCATCCCCATATACCTCTGCACCTCGCCAAAAGAATTTTGCTAGATATTATGACGTTACCTCTATTTTTGACACCGCCAAAAAAGTTGGCGACCGCTAAACTGCAGTATTATTTATTTAACTTCAAGCGTATGATGGTAATAATCAGGCGAGGTGGCTAGGATGCTCGCAGGCCAAAATAAAGAGATGTTTCATACCTTCCGCGGCTATGCCCTTTTAAATCAGGAAGAGAATCCCCTAACGCCCAGCATGGAAGATTATCTGGAAATGATTTACAGATTATCTGCCGCCGACGGCTTTGCCAGGCTACAGGAATTATCAACTGCCCTTAACGTGCAGCCATCTTCGGCCACTAAAATGGTGCAACGGCTGGCGGAGAATAATTATCTTGTCTATGAAAAATACGGCGTAATCAGGCTGTCGGCTAAAGGGAGGGAAATCGGGGCCTACCTACTGGAAAGGCATAAGATACTGGAGGAATTCCTAAAGATCATCGGCACCACGGCTAACATCCTGGAAGACACCGAAAAGATCGAACATAACTTGAGCAGGGAAACTTTGACCTGCATCATGCAGCTGGTGGGTTTTTTCAGGGAGAACCCCCAGTGGCTTGAGGCATATAAGGAATACTGCCGGAAACTAAGTTAGCGCTTGGGAGAAACCGAAATTATTTCAACAGGATGTATAATATTTGAGGTAAAGCCAGGTAGTTATAACCGTACAAGAAAGGTAATAATTTTACTAAAGGCGCAGGTACAAGGTATAACTTAGGCAATTCCGCGGCTTCGGAATCCGACGGTTCGGATTTGTCACGACGGGGATGGTTTTCGGAGAAAGAAGTCTTAAAACTCCTTACCGCCCACCCGGAGCGATGCCCGGCCCCATCTACGGCGCAGACCCGCCAGTAATAGATCTTTCCTTTTTCAAGTTTTATGGCATTCAGAGTATATTCCGCCTGGTCTGTAGTTAAGGACACCAAAGGCTGGCTAAAATTGGCGCCCTGGGAAAGCTCCAAACAATAGCTGACCCCGGAAAAATCATTCACCTCCTGCCACTGAAAATGCGGCAGGAGATCAGCCAACATTTCATCTGGCCCCGGCGAAATAAGGCCCGGCGTGGCCGGAGGCGTCCGATCGACTCTTATTTCCGCTTCGGCGACGGCGGAAATATTCCCGGCCGGATCGCGAAAGCGGGCATAAACCTGCCGGGGACCGTCAGGGCCTGCAGCAAGTTCCCAGGTCCTAACAGAAACAAAGGTTCCCCAGGCGGCATGGCTAAAATCGGGGCTATTGCTTATGATCACAGACTCCACCCCGGCCATATCCTCGGCTGCCAATGAAAGCTCGACTTCCAGTTCGGTAGTATACCGAGCGCCGCCATTAATTTTTATCATGGTATTCTGCGGCGGTTGGCGGTCGAGCAGTAGTTCTACAGCATCCATAGCAATATTTCCGGCAGCATCCTGCGCTTTGGCCTTTAGAATATATCGGCCATCGGCCCACCCGGTATTATCCCAGGTAAATTCCCATGGCTCTTCCTCGAGAACCCGGCTAAACTCCAACCGGCCGTCAGGACCCAATATTTCCAACGCCACATGATCAATCCAGGCGTCATCTCCGGTAGAAACCTTAATGTCAACGGGGCCCTGCACTAAAATTCCGGTGGCAGGCGACAGGAGTTTTACCCACGGCCCCTCGGCATCACAAGAAAAACCGGACGTAGCCCAGGGAAACAGCACCATTTCTCCTTCTGCGGCATTGCCTTTGCCGTCAGGGTTGAGCTCCGCATGGTAGGGTCCGCTAATTTTCCCCCAATAATTGAGGTTCAGATCAACAGAAGCGGCAGATTTATTGCTCAACCCCAACGCCGAGTTACCGTAAATGTCGTTGCCGTGCAAATTGAGATTACCGGGTGCAAAACCGGCCAGATCAACGCCGGTTTCATTGCCTTTGATTAGATTGCCTTGTAGGCTACCCCTGGCCGTACCGGTTAAATAAATGCCGGTGGTATTGCCGGTTATTGTGTTCCTCTGTAAAGTAAACGCACAGCTATTCAAAGAGATACCCTTCCGGAAACCGCTTATCCGGCTCGCTTCAACTAATATGCTACCACCGTCGGTTAAAATGCCTTCGAGACCAGATCCTTCCGGCGTAGGACCCTGCACAAAAGCATCCTGTAAAACGAGTTCGCTATTAGAACTATAGATGCCTCTCCTGGCCGCGCCGGTTATCTCTAGACCCTCTACCTCCACTTCGCTGGCATCTATATATACCCCCGTGCTGGTATGGGCCAGGCCGCCGCCGCTAATTCTAACTCCGGAAGAGGAAACAATCTTTAAGCCTGTGCCCTGGGCATTTGTGAGCGAGTTATCGACGTAGTTGTTTTTGCCTTCGCAGGATGTCAAGCCTTTAAGGTAAAGGCCGGTTCCAATTACACCCTTCAATGCATTATCCTCTACCAGGGCGGTAGCAGTTTCCACTTCTAACCCCTGATAAATAGAACCGTACCGAGGCGGGCCGATTTGATTACCGACGGCTTTTACCTGTCCGCCTGGAGCTTTTAAAAAGGCAGCGGTTACGCCGGCAGGCGATTCAATAAGGTTATTTTCAGCTATAATGCTCCCGCCCGGGATGGCCTCAGCCTGAAAAACGTAATTAGGTATTTTGCTTTGCCCGCCTAAAGCAGGGCGAACCCAGTTATCAATAAGCTCTATTTCACTCAGGCCGTTTAGAAAAGCGGTCTGCTGGGCTAACGTCTGAAAATCGTTTGCCGCCAGGGTGGCCGAACCCGCTCTCCCTGAAATACTCACCAAAAAAGCGGTCTCATTTTGATTGCTGCTGCTGAACGCGCAATTCTCGATAAGCACCTGTACCCGGTCTCCCGCCACCCTTAAACTTGATCGGCCGCCGGTAAGGAAAGTGCACCCGTAAACCTCTACCTGCACCGAACTATCTATCATAGCGCTCAAATTCAAGCCTATACCACCGGCAACATCGAAGGCTACGTTACGTAATCGAAGAGAAAAATCGCCTGCCTGTCCAATCTCGATGCCGCCACCGGCGCTTTTAATATTCCCGCCTTGATAATTTAAGGAACCCCCGCCGTTAATCCCAATAGCCTTACTGGAAGCTTTAATGCTAACCCGATCTAAAATAAATTCGCCGCCCCCGGCCGTAATCCCAACGTCACCGCTGATTTCATAAAGGCCATCTTCTGGCCGGGAATTTATTAACGTGGCTTTGGTTACGTTACCGGCAAAATTTATGGCACTCCCCGCCGCCGGGCAAATGCTGCTGCCGTTAAGATCCAGAGTTAAATTATCAGCGATCCAGGTAATATTTTCAGGGAAAACCGTTCCCGGAGCCAATATCTTAAGAAACTCGCCCGGTCGGGCATCGTCCATAGCTGCTTGCAAGGTAGAATAAAAAACGTTCCGAGACTGATTATGTACCTTATATACCTCTTCTGCTACGCTAAGCGGGGCTCTGCAGAAAAAACCGGCGGCGGTTAAAAAAGCAAAGGTGGAACAAAAAAGTATAAGCTTAACCAAACGCAAACCCGGCTTCTCTCCTGAACCAATATTTTCCTTGTTCTTTCGACGCCAAAACCCCGAATTCCTGCTAAAAATTTTTTAGAAAGATGTATAAAACCGCTTTGAAATAACCATAATAGTAACTGGAAAAGAGCTTAGGGTTATCCAAATTAACCCTCCCCCATGAGCTCTTCCTCCGGTTTCTCCTCTCCCAAGCCGCCGGCTACAACCGGCGGCTAAATTTTTAATCAGGGAGGAATTTTTTTTTGGATAGCGAATAAATTAGAAGTACTTTAATAATAATATTCCTAAATAGGAGATTTACGGTGGACACCAGGGAAGCTTTGCAACACCTTCAGCAATCTGGTTACAAGGCTACGCCCCAGCGAAGGACGCTTATTAAAATCTTAAGCGCTGCTTCCAGACCCAAAACTGCTCAGGAGATCTGCCAGGAATTGCAAAAAACTTTTCCCGAGATCAGTCTGGATACGGTTTACCGTAACCTGCGCTTGCTGGTCGAATTAGGGTTGGTAAGCCAAATCAGGGCGGGCACGCCCCATAACGATTGTTTTGAACTGTTGCACGAACACCATTACCACCTGGTCTGCCTTGGCTGCGGCGAAATTACCTGTTTACCCGATTGCCCGGTAGCCGGCTGGATGCCCCCTAAAAAAGTGCTGGGCCAATTCAAAGTAACCGGCCACTTTTTCGAGCTGCACGGCTATTGCAGCCGTTGCCAGGAACGCAATTACCAAAAACAAAAATTAAGGTAGGTTTGCTTATATGCGGAAAAACCTAGCCATATTCCTTAGCTTTACTCTCCTGCTTTTGGGATCGGGTTGCGCCTTAACGCGGCCGGCCACGACGGTGCCGCTAAGGGAAAAATCAACAATCAAAGTCGTGGCCACCATCCCACCTCTTGCAGATATAACCCGCCAGATCGGCGGCAACCTTGTAGAAATAACCACACTCCTGCCGCCCGGCAGCAGCCCTCACAGTTTTGAACCGGTACCGGAGCAAGTAAAATCCTTGGCCCAGGCCGACCTTCTTATCCAGATAGGCGCCGGCCTGGACGACTGGGCCGGGCGTTTATCCCAGGATGACAAGAAAATAAAAAGGATTATACTAACCCAGGGACTCCGCCTCCTAGAGGAAAAAGTTGGGACGTATGGCCACGCAGAAAACCCCCATATTTGGCTCGATCCCGTAATTGTTCGCGACCATATAGCCCCGGAAATTAAAAAAGCCCTGGCCGAATTGGCACCCCCGGAAGAAACCTATTTCGAGGCTAATCTAAATAAGTTCCAGATGGAATTAACGCAGTTAGACAACGATATTAAAAGAAGTTTATCCCGAGCTAAGCAAAAAAATTTCATCGCTTTTCATCCCGCCTGGAGTTACTTTGCCGCCCGCTACGGGTTAAAGGAAGTGGGAGTTATTCAAGAAGTTCCAGAACAGGAACCCGCTCCCCGCCAGCTTGCCAATTTAATCGCTCTGGCCAAGACAGCTAATAACCCCCCTATTTTGCTTGAGCCGCAATTTAATCCTAAGATCGGTCAGCTGCTGGCAGCCGAATATGAGGGCAGGGTTTTCACCCTTGACCCTCTCGGCGCTCCCGACACCGACTACCTGGAGCTTATGCGTTCCAATCTCACCATCTGGGAAAAAGCTTTAGAGATAGAACCGGAAACCGGAGGTAAAAAATGAGCAAAATAGTAGAACTAAAGGGGATTAATTATAAAATCGGCGGGAGAATTATACTCGAAGATATTAACTTTAGTTTGGCCCCCGGAGAATTCGTGGGCCTGGTCGGACCTAACGGCGCCGGGAAAACCACTTTGCTGCGGCTCATTTTAGGGTTGATTAAGCCCAGCAGCGGAAAGGTGGAAGTCTTGGGTCAGGATCCGGCTTCAAGCTTAAGCGTAAGGCGACAAATAGGGTACCTGCCCCAGCGCCAGATTTTTGATGTCAATTTTCCGCTTACCGTCAGCGAGGCCGTATTTCTTGCCCTGCCCCGGCCCCTTTTTTTCTGGCGGTATAATTCAAGGCAAAAAGAACAGGTTACCAGGACTCTGGATCTGCTTAATCTTTTAAATTTAAGCCATAAACCCCTAGGACAACTTTCCGGTGGCCAGCAACAGCTCGTTTTCCTGGCCCGCGCCCTGGTCAACCGACCCTCTCTTCTCCTGCTGGATGAACCGGTAAATGGCCTTGATATAAGTGCCCAGGATCATTTTTATAACGTCCTATCCCGGCTTCAGCAGGAGTTAGGGCTAACTGTTTTAGTTGTTTCCCACGATCTTCCCGGGCTGGGAGATTATGCCCAGCGTTTTATACTTTTAAATAAAACCATACTGGCTGCCGGTAGCCCCGGACAAATCATAAAGCAAATGGCTACAGCGCCAAAGGGTGTTGCTTGATGGAGATGCTTACTTATAGCTTTATGCAACGAGCCCTGCTGGCCGGAATCCTGTTGAGCATAGCCAGCTCCATTATCTCCTTTTTCATCGTCCTCAAGCGCCTCGCCTTTATCGGTACCGGTATTGCCCATGCCGCCTTCGGCGGAGTTGCCGTAGGGCTGGTAACCGGCTTGAATCCCTTACTAACCGCAGGTATAACTGCAACCGCTACCGCCTGGGCTATCGGCTGGATAAACAAAGAAGGCCGCCTCTCCGAAGATATAAGCACCGGCATTTTCTTTACGGCTGCCATGGCTCTTGGTATTCTGCTCCTGGGATTTTACCCCCGTTACGTTGATATATTCAGTTACCTTTTTGGAAACATCCTTGCCGTTTCCCTTAGCGATTTGAAATTTACGGCAATTATTAACTGCTTTGTCTTGGTGTTTTTAGCTATATTCTTCCAGGATTTACTGGCCATAGTTTTTGATCCCGAAACAGCTAGGGCCACCGGCAAACCGGTGACCCCGCTTTATTTTGGTCTCCTAACAGCTATCGCTTTAACCGTTATACTATCCGTAAAAATGGTGGGCATTATTCTAGCTTCGGCCCTGCTGGTCACTCCGGCGGCCACCGCCTATCAGCTGGCCCGCAGCTACCGTCAACTCCTGTATCTGACCCTGGCAGTCAATTTTTTTAGCATAATTGGAGGCTTGTTTCTATCATATTATCTGAATCTACCTTCCGGCGCTACAATAATTTTATTGCTAACTTTTTTCTTCCTGCTAGCCTTCCTTTGGGCAAAAGTTCGCCTCAAATAAGGCGAATGGCCTGGCGTTGGCAGTGCAGGAGGCATTTACCGCATCCCCGGCATTCGGGGCCGACATACCAGGGCTCGTCGCGCCCTTCCCGGGTGATAGCCTTGGTTGGGCAATGTTCCCTGGCAGCGCAGCTGGGAGCCTGACTGCATTTCTGGCTGTCGATATAGGCCCGGCGCTGCTGCATTTTTATCCCTCACTTTAAAGCTGCTTCCAGGTTGGCTTTCAAGGCTTCTTTGGGCATATAGCCTACTATGCGGTTAATTTCGCGGCCCTCTTTAAAAATTATCAGAGTCGGAATGCTCATCACACCGAAACCGGCAGCAATACCCTGATTTTCGTCTACGTTTAGCTTGGCGAATTTTACTCTACCGGCATATTCTTCCGCCAGCTCCTCAAAAACGGGAGCCATCATACGGCAAGGGCCACACCAGGCTGCCCAGAAATCTACTACCGCCGGTATAGGTGCCGTCAAAATTTCGGCTTCAAAACTTGAAGAATCAACATTTATCACCGCGCCCATATTAAACCCTCCTCGTTTAGTTGATGCATCCGAAACATTCCCCGTGCCGGGGCGCTGGCGCCGGCTCCTGATGGGCTCGCCAGCGATCCGTAGGCTCCCCCTCGCCTTCGGCGGGGTTCCCGGCCAATTCGGCATCCTGCCTCAGTGGCCGGCCTCGGGCCTCCATGCCCTCGGCCCCGCCTCCGGGCTCGGTCTCGCCAACG
>JASUSV010000012.1 GCA_030445865.1 Clostridia bacterium | reverse complement strand
ACGGCAAGGACGTTGAATTTGAACTCGTAGATGAACACTATTTCGTGGATCTGTATTCCGATGTGGAGATATTCCTCTGGAGTGAATCAGAAGACGGTATTAACGCCACCATGGCATCCACTCCCATTGCTATCGCGAACAAAACAGGAATCTGGGAATCTGGCATGATAGCCGTGACTTTGAAGTGGTAGGCTATGAGTTGGAAGTGGGCATAACCGGCTATGCTGGCGGCCGTAAAGAGGGTATACAGCCAGAAAACAGCCGGCATTTTTTGTTTTGATGAGGTTACGAAGGCTTCTTCAGTCGACTCCATTACCTGGGGACTGGGGTATGGATCCTGGCGAGAGCCAGGACAGTCAAACCGAGAAGCGCCGGTATTAAGAGAATACCAAATGCTACCTGGTACGAGCTTTTGAAAAAGAGGGTGGTAGCGACCATGAGCGGGCCGATGACGGCCCCAATTTGATCCAGGGCCTCGTGCAGACCAAAGCCCCAGCCCCGTCCAACCTGCTTGGCGGCATGTGAAAGCATGGCATCCCGGGCGGGGGTGCGGATGGCCTTGCCGAACCGCTCGGCTACAATTGAAATGGCAACTACTTCCCACCGGCCGGTAACAGCGAGTAAGGGCACAGCCAGGAGGTTAAGGGCGTAACCCAGAATGGTTATTGACCAGTAACGCTGGGTACGGTCGGCAAAGTAGCCCGATAACAGGCGCAGGCCGTAGCCTACCAGCTCGCCTAAACCACCCACAAAGCCGACAGTGGCGGCACTGGCCCCCAGTAGAGAGAGGTAGGGGCCGGTAAGGCTGCGGGCGCCCTCATAAGTCATGTCGGCAAATAGGCTAACGACCCCCAGTAAAATGATAAACCGGAGGGCATTGGGCATAAGTCGCTCACCTTACCTTCTATCCCTGCTCTTAACCACCAGCACCGGGCACTGGGCATAGCGGACGATAGCCTCCGAAACGCTCCCCAAAAGGTAGCGTTTAACCGTGCCCAACCCTCTTGAACCAACTACGATCAAATCGCAGCCCTCGCTATCCACGAAGCGCGCAATGGCCTCAAAAGGATGTCCGGCCAGTATCCTGGTCTCAACTTCGACGCCTTCCCGCGAAGCTGTTTTTTGCGCTTCTTCGAGTTGTTTATTGAAAAACTCTTTGCCCTTTTCCAGGGCGCCATTGACTTCATCGACGGTGCCGGCGAAGTCCGGTATGTTCACTACCGAAACGATATAGAGTTTGGCCCCATACTTTTGGGCGAGGTCTACTGCCGCGTCCAGGGCTCTGCGGGCGTGCGGCGAGCCGTCAAAGGCTAAGATAATCTTTTTAAACATAGCTTTATTCCTCCTCGGCTAATTTTTCTTTCAGGTGCGAAGCTATCCGGTCGACAGCGGGTTTGGCGGCAAGCTGCGGCTTAAAAAAGGCCTGGGCGATTATAGTCGGCACCACGGCGCTTAAGACCACAACTGTTACCAGAAGCGTATATTGCTCTTTATTGATAATATTATGGGTTAACCCGAATAACGCCGAAATCGTCCCGAAGGTCAAACCGGTGGACATTAATAAGGTGGTATACATCCCTTCGCGGGGATCAAATTTAAAGAGCCTGGTCGTTGGCCAGACGCCGACAAATTTGGTCACCATCTTCACCAGCAATAAGACCGTAATTAGACCTGCCCCGGAGATTACCGCCGGCAGGGAGACATAAAGGCCGGCCTTTAAGAAATAAAAGGGGGTAAAGACGGCGAAAGCCATAGCCCTCAAGCGGTAGAGCAGGTCTCTATGCTGCATGAAAAATCCGGCCACGCTCAAACCTATCAGGTAAGCCGGCAAGACCGCCTCGCTGTTGGCCCTGGCCGCCAGCCCACCCAGGAAGAAGAGCAATAAAAAGAGGTATTTGACCTCAAGCTGGGCTATGCGGTTCCCGTAGAGATCAAAGAATTTGCGCGTTAATCTTGGCAGGAAAACCAGCGCTATAGCCAAGACAAAAAGGAAGAGCCACATCCACTGATTGAAATTGGCGAAGAGTATACCTAAAGCTACGACCGTGCCCAGATCGTTGATAAAACAGGCAGCCAGGATAAGTTTGCCGATTTCCGTCTCATTAAGGCCTGTTTCAACCATAACGGCATATACTACGGCCACCGAGGTTGTCGAGAGGGCTATGCCGGCGATCTCGGCCTGTGGCAGCGTCCATCCGGCCGCGTAGTAAGCATAAGCAAAGGCGCCTAAAAAAGGAAAGAAAAAGGCTAGTAAACCAATCGTCACACTTTCTTTAAATTTAGAGCGCAATACTATAGGGTCCACTTCGGCACCCGCTAAGAAAGTGAGCAGAATGGCGCCAAAACCGGCCAGAAAATCAACCCAGGGCGTAGGGGTTAGCCCCAGAAAATTACCCCCGGCAACACCAACAAGGATCTCGATTAAGGATATCGAGACCCCGGTCCACCCGGCTATTAACCCTCCAATCAGGGCAAGCCCGACCCAGAGCGAAGCAGTTAACCAGACATCAGCCATAAATTAACTCCACCTTTCTTTAGAAAAAATAATAGCTCCTACCTTACCCGACAGGGTAAATAAGGTAGGAGCTATCAGCTTCGGTAGCATTAGGCGAGCCCCATCGCCATTTTGATGTTGATTTCGTGTCTAATTTTAAAGGTCTTCTGGTTTAAAGTCAAGTAAAATATCATAAGAGCGGGGCCGGGAATAACCGGACAACGAAAAAGAATCCAAAGGCTGAATATAAAACCGGATTGGCCATCAAATAATAAATGCGGGAGGTAAAAATCTTGGACTTGCTCAGCCTTTTCTGGATCTTCATCTTCATCTCGGCCTTACTGCCTATGTACCACCAGAGGCGCATCGAGGCCGCCCGCCTGCGCCTGCTGCGCAGTTTTGAAAGGCAACGGGGGTCTCGGCTCATCACCCTCATTCACCGCCAGGAAGCTCTAAGTTTCCTGGGCATCCCGCTTACCCGCTATATAAACATTGAGGACTCCGAGCAACTTTTGCGGGCCATCCGGCTGACCCCCGAGGATATGCCCATCGACCTGGTGCTCCATACTCCCGGCGGCCTCGTCCTAGCCGCCGAGCAGATCGCCCATGCCATATTAAAACACCCTGCTAAAGTCACCGTATATGTCCCGCACTACGCCATGTCCGGCGGAACCCTTATCGCCCTGGCTGCCGACGAGATCGTTATGGACGAAAACGCTGTGCTGGGGCCGGTAGACCCCCAATTGGGCGAATACCCGGCTGCCTCGATCCTCAAAGCCGTAGAGGAAAAAGATAAAAATGAGCTGGACGACCGCACCCTTATCTTGGGAGATATTGCCCGCAAGGCCATGAACCAGGTAAGAGAAAGTCTCATTGAACTCTTAAGCGAAAAAATGGAAAGGTCCAAGGCCAAGGAACTGGCCACCATTTTGAGTGAAGGCCGCTGGACCCATGACTACCCCATTACCGTTGAACAATTAATAAAAATGGGGCTGCCGGTAAAAGTGGGCCTGCCTCGTGAAATATACCAGTTAATGGAACTCTATCCCCAGCCGGCCGGCCGCCGCCCCTCCGTCCAATATATACCCCTGCCTTACAGCCGCCGGGACGGGGGCCGAAGGTAATCGGTACCATACTCGATGGGCGCCAATACGCTCAACGCCAGGCGGAACTATTTGACTATCCTTGCGCCAACCTGGATACCGCCGCCACCGGGAACTAAACTCCTTTCCATAAAAAGGGCGGTAATGATTTGGTAGCCCGCGCCTTCAAATGATCGTTTTTAGTCACATAACAGGAAATGGCATTAACAAAGGTCAATGCCAATGACCATGTAAGCCGCTTTATTGATTACCTACCCGTCTTAAAACCCCCCTTAGTCTACCGGCCTCTTAAAAAGATAATGGCAAGGACTTCCTTCCTCGGAAACCTTGCCATTTGTAGCTTTTCTGGCAGGGGTGGCAGGACTCGAACCCGCAACCAACGGTTTTGGAGCGCGTTTTTATTTAAATAGCCCGTGGTTGTTAATACGTTTAAATCCCTGGCAGTATTGATTTTGCTAACTTTTAGTTCGTCTTGATTTTTTTCGGTGTTTACCAGTTTCGCTTCATATGTTTGCGGTTTTGTTTGCGATTTTATCAAACGCCAGCGCTAACAACGTTGGCTTTTTTATTTTTATGGAGGGTGATTTCATGGATTCGACTATCATCAGGACTGAAAAACGGGACGCCCCGTTTGTGTTGATCGATAAGGCTTTTTTGGCTGACGACAGGCTATCATGGAAGGCCAAAGGGCTGCTGGCATACTTTTTAAGCAAGCCAAGTGACTGGCGGATCTACATAAGTGATTTAGTCAAGCAAAGTAAGGATGGCAGGGATGCCGTGTACGCCGGTCTAAGCGAGCTAGAAAAATGCGGGTATTTACAGCGCAGAAAGATACGTGACAAACAAGGCAAGATAATTGGCTGGGAAAATATTGTTTATGAGCGACCAATCAAAAAGGCAGATCCAAATCCGGATTTTCCGGAAATGGTGGAACAGCCACTTCCGGATTTTCCGGATACGGGAAATCCGGATACGGAAAACCCAGATACGGAAAAACCGACACTACTAAATAATGACTCTACTAATAATGATTTTACTAATAAAGAACAACAACAACATAAACAACATAAGACTCAGATAGATGTTGTTGTTGCTGATAGCCAAGTCAAGAAACCTGGCTTTTTTAGTCTGGTGAAAGCGGACCCGAAGGTACAGGAGGTGGTGAAACTTGTGCAAAACCTGGCTGGCCAAGAGATTACCCCGGCCACGGCTAGGGCGCTTTTTAAGATTGCAGATGGAGATCTGGGCCGCATAGAGCGGGCGGCAGAGGCTCTGGCAGCGAGGTTACAGGTCGGTGGGCGGGTGAACAGTGTAGAAGCATGGCTGGTAGCAGCAACAAGAGACGGGTACGCTCCTGAGCGCCCGGCCGCGCGGCTGCCAACCGCAAGCCGGAAGCACTCGAAGCATACCCGCCGCGATAAAGATAAGTACGCGGACCTGTATTTGAGTTAATTACTTCGACAACCAGGAAGCCAGCGCCACGGCTACACCTATAGCAGCTATAACGATGCCGATGAGCCAATGGACTTCGCCGTGCAACCTGTCTATCTTGTTATCAAGCTTCTCCACCTTGGCGTCAAACTTCTCCTCCAGTTTTTCCAACCTGGTCTCCAGTTTATTTAACTGCTGCAATATCAAGTTAAACGGGTCAAAGAAGGTGCGACTTTCCTGCCCTTCTCCCCCTGCAGCTATCTGCTTTTGGACTTCCTCTTGAGGCATAGCCAACTGGCCTCCCCTCCTGACACCATTGTACCACAGCCGGGAGAGGAGAACAATCAAAATTCTTTCTGCAAGAGGTGAAGTAGAACGTAAGCAATGGTAATATTAACCACTCAACGCATAATGCCGGTGTATAAAGTACCTTATACGCAGAGCCCAGCCGATTCGCCCTTTGCCGCCCGGCGCGGCAGGATTCCGGAAAGCCTTGCCCTGTTTGGCCTTCCGGGTCCAAACGCAATTTTTCCGGAGGAGGCTGGAAAACCCCGTAAGCCATGAAAAACTCGTCGTATAATATTTTTCTCAACGGAAAGGAGTAGCAACAATGAAGAGAAACATTGAAAGATTTAAAGCAAAGATCCCACCGGATCAAGAACACTTAGAGTCAGCCTGGAAACGATTGGCAGAAATTGGCTTAGAAAAAGAAAGTTTAAAAGAAAAGTATCGAAACGCCAATTTCTTGGAGAAGGTTAGCGTTATGAAGCAAATGCGTAGTTTGGAGAAAGAGGCTAATGAGATTTCCAAGAGGTACGGACGGCCGCCCGGGGCCGTCATACGAGGGCTTATCGAGCGGCTTCCCCGGCCCCCGCTGGGCCGGTAGCCGCATTCCCCTGGTCTTGGGGGGGCTGGTCTTGGGGGGGCAGGATAAGCGCCCTACCGGGCGCCCTACCACATGCGCGGCAGTGCCGCGCAGTCTTTATAATTTTGCTGGTAGGGCATCAGGCAGGGCTCTAATCCTGCTTGTTGTGGCGGTAGTAGGGCTAGATGCTTTTTTGCTTATCATTCCTTAGTTTTTACTGGTAGGGGGTGATGTTGGACTTGCCCAAGACAGGACGTTTTGCTAAGTATATCCATTTCGGCGTAAGTGATGACTTGCACGCCAAGCTCAAGGCCGAAGCTACCCGGCGCAGCCTCTCAGTTGCTAACTTAGTCCGCGACCTCCTTTCCCAGGCCCTGGCCGAGCAGGCGGCGGTGGAGGGCCGAGACGCCCTGGACCGCGCCATTCGGCGGGCCATCAAGCCGGACGTGGAGCGGCTGGCCAAAATGCTGGCGAAGGCTACGGTGGCGGGGGCCACGGCCATGTACCTAAACACCCAGGCCCTGGCGGACCTGGGCAAACACGACGCAATGGAGCTTTATCATGCCGCGCGTAAGAAGGCCGTGGCATACCTGCGGGAGCCTGGTGGAGATGGCTAGAAGCGTCATCATCTCCAAGATAGCCTACTACATGCCCGGGGACAAGACCCGCGCCAATAACGCGCGTCATATCCAGTACATCGCCTTAAAACCGGAGGCCGACCGCGGCGACGAACAGGCTTACCGCGTCGGCGACGAAGACTACCGCCCCGAGCTGGGTACGGCGGCCGGGCACGTGGAGTACGCCGCGGAGCGGCCAGGTTCTTCTGGGCTATTCGGCCCGGACGACCCGAGCCCCGACTGGCGGGAGGTGGCCAAGGAGTTGTCCCACCATGACCTGCCCACCTGGCGGGTGATTGTCAGCCTTCGGGAAGACGATGCCGTAAGATTGGGCCTGACCGACCGGGCCGCCTGGGAGCCTGCGATCCGTGCCGCGGCGGAAAACGCCATCAAGACCATGCACCTGGACCCGGATCACGCCCGATGGGTGGCCGCCTTCCACCAGAAACAAGGGCACCCTCACGTGCATCTGGTTATCTGGGAAATGCCTCACGATGCCGCCCGCCGACGGGGACTGCTGGAGGATGGCGAAAGGAAGGCCGTCTGGCGGGCCTTCGCCCGTGAGCTTTTTCGCGACGAGCGGAACCGCCTGGCCGCCGAAAAAAGCGCCATCCGGGATGCGGTCCGCGAGTTAGCCAAAGGCGACACAACTAAGGCGCAAGAGATCCTCAAGCAAATACGCGGCACCGCCCCCCTGGAGGTGCGGGCGCTGGACGGCGCAACGCCAGGCATCATGCCTGTTCTAGGCGAAGAAAAAGAGGCGGAACTGGCCCGTCGGCTGGTGGACCTAGCAGCAGTGATGCCCGGCGGGGGACGCGTGGCCCTGGCCTATATGCCTGAGCCGGTGAAGGCCCAAGCAAGGGAGGTGGCAGACTGGCTCTTAAATCAGCCTGGTTTTCAGGCATCGGTGGAGAAATACGTACAACTGGCAAAAGAACTGGCGAGCTACTATACGCAAAAGCCGCAGGCTTTGCAGGAAGCGGAACAAAAGGCCTATAGCGACCTGCGAGATAGAGTAGCACAGTTAGCGCTTAAAGGCGCGGTTGCTATAAACCACCTGGACTTGGAAATGAAGCTCAAAAAGAGGCAAGAAGCCAGGCAAGTTGAGGTTGAAAAAGGCCGGATAGCCAACAGCGTTTGGAAGGCCGCTTGGCGGGCAATTGAGCGCGAACGTACCCGGGCCGAGGCCCAGGCGGAACTGGCTAAAGCGAGAGAAATCGAAAGAAGGACTGAAAAACGAGAAACGAACAGGAGGTAAATTACCATGAGCAAATGGAGTGAAATTAGGCAGAAAAGACTGGCCATCACTGCCACCCTGGCAGCCGTGGCTTTGTTGATTTTAAGCGCCGCCGGCGGCTACGCGGCAGGCAAAGAAAAGGGACTTAAAGCCGGTTACGAGATGGCGATCCAGGTAGTAGAAAGGCGGCCCCAAACCCAAACGGCCCCACAAGAGCCAGAAACCGCTGTGGCATCAAGCACCCAGACTCAGGAACCAGAAAAGCAGTCCCAACCGGATTTAATCTCTATGCCCGAGCCAAAACCAGCACCCAGCCCGGCCCGGCCGACACCGACACCAGAACCCGCGCCGAAACCGACGGCTCCCGAACCAGAGCCGAAAAAACAGCCGGACAAACCGGTGGTTGACGCCACCCTGGACCGAATTGAGCATATCAAAGATATTACTATACTTTCCCAGGGAAAACCCTCGGTAGAAGGCGGCACGACAGAGGATGATTGGGTTTATATCGTCGACAAAGTGCCGGAATACGGCTGGTCGGATGTAGCGGTGCAGCCCAAGTCGGAAGGGACGGTTTTTAAGGTTTCCACCGGCGGCAGCGCGACGATTGACGCCATTAAACTGGCGGCCACCGTAAACGCTTCGGACTACGCATTCATGTTCACAGACGAAGATAATACCACGCCCTGGGGCAAGTTAGGAATACGTTTAGACGCGGCAACAGAAGGGGGCGGCCCCTGGATCACGCTAAAAAATATTACCATACGGCAACAGAACACATATGCTTCTGCCCTGCTGCCGCCGGAACTCCGCAAGCATTCAACCCTTTATCTCCGTATCACGCCTACCGGTGACTGGAAGAAGCGCACAACTTTGAGAAGCCTAGAGGTTGGCATCGGCCGCTTGAACCGCGAGCATTACATCTACCGCGACGAGGTGAAGCAGGACGAGGTGAAGCAGCCTTGAAGGTGAGACTGGTAGTCCTGGCCTTGCTTCTGCTGGGCGACATAATCTTAGCGCCGCTGCTGTTGCGGCTTCCCCTCCACATCCAGGCCCGCGGCTTTAAGCCCGGCCTGGAGGCCTGGAAACAAGAAGCCTTGGCCCGTCCCCTGGCCGGGCCCTTAATCCTGGTCCGGGACGGAAAACAGCGGGCCCCCTGGCTGTGGCTACAGCCGGCGGTGGGGGCGGCAGCCCTGGCCGTGCTTATGCCGGGTTACGGCCGCCGGCGCAGGAAAAAAGCCGACGAGCTGGGCGGGCCGGAAGCAGGAGGACAGGGCCAGCACGGCACGGCCAGGTGGAGGAGCAGGAAAGAAATCAACGCCACCTTTTCGGTTTGGAGGCCTCCGGAGGCTTTAGACGCCGGGGGCTTTGTTGTAGGCGCGGAAGCCGGGCGGCGTTTTATCGCCTGGCTAGATACCCAAGACACACATTGCCTACTCATCGGGGCTACCCGGAGCGGCAAGAGCCGCCAGGTGATAATCCCTACCATCTGGGCGCTCGCCCAAGCGGGCGAGAGCATGGTCATCGCCGACCCTAAGGGCGAGCTCTACTACCTGTCTGCTGGCTATCTCAGACGCCGCGGCTACCGGGTAATCCTCCTCGATTTTCGGGATCCCGGCCGGAGCAACCGCTGGAACCCTTTAGATCCGGTAGTCGAGGCCCTGCAGGCGCGAAATGAGGTTGCCGCCAGTCAGGCGGCCTGGGACCTGGCAAACATTATAACCAACCAGCAGCCGCATTACGGTGATATGATTTGGCCTCAGAGCCAGGAGAGCTTGACCGCGGCCCTGGTCCTGGCGGTGGCCATGGAGGCCCCGCCCGAAGCCAGGCACATGGCCAGCGCCTATGCGCTGTTAACTACCCTGGGAGCTGGGGGCGGCGAGGTGTTGGACGAATACTTCGACTCCCTGCCCGAAAATCACCCTGCCCGCACGGCTTACGGGGTGGCGGCTCTTTCCGAAGACCGATTGCGCTCCAGCATCTTTACCGGCACCGCGGCGCAGTTGAGGCTCTGGGCAGATCCGGAGGTAGCCTGGCTTACCGCCAGACAGGACCACGACCTGGCGGCCGCGGCCGCGGAAAAGACCGCGGTCTTTATGGTGATACCCGATGAACGCGGCACCAGGCACGTCCTGGCGACCCTGTACATTGCCCAAACTTATCAGGCCCTTATCAACGCAGCCAAAAAGCACGGCGGCCGGCTGCCGTTCCGGGTTAACTTTCTGCTGGACGAGTTCGGCAACCTGCCTGCCATACCGGATTTCGACCGCAAGCTCACGGTTGCCGCCGGCCGGGGGATGCGCTTTCTCTTGGCTGTCCAGGACCTGGCCCAGATAAAGGCAAGGTATAAAGACGCCGCCCAGACCATCACCGGCAACTGCGCCACCTGGATATACCTCGCCACCGCCGACGTGGAAACCGCCAAGGTTATAAGCGCCAAGACCGGACAGTACACCGTCTGGGCTGAGAGTTATTCCAGCCAGTTTCGAGGGACCAGTTACTCTCGAGGCAGCAGTGAAGCCCTTACCGGCAGGCCCTTGCTTTTGCCCGACGAGGTACTGCGCTGGCCTTCGGGATTGGCTTTAATCCTGCAGGCCCGGTGTAACCCGGCTAAACTGCCTTTGTTGGATTTTGCTCTCTGGCCGATAATCGTTGACCCGGTTGAGAACGAAGATGAGATTAGGGAGGTGATCGCTGCGCCGCCCATCTGGCTGCCCGGACAGAAGGCGGAAAGCGGACCTAAAAAGCCTGCAGACGACATACTCATTAACGCCATGTAAAAAATTTTCGGGGAGGAGAAACGCATGAAAAGATTTGTCAAAGGCTTAATTAAAAATCTGCCGGTAGCCGGTGTAGTCTTGCTGGCTTTTGCGCGAACGGCTTTCGCGGCACCCACCCCCGGATTTGTGACCGGGGCCACCAATTTGTTAAACGATGCCACATCCTGGCTTTTGGGCATCATTCCTGCCGGCGCGGGCGCGGCCATCGGCTACCACGCCCTGATGAAGCAGCTTTCCGACGGTGATCCGGCTTCCGCAGCCGTACACAACCGGGCCATGCGTAACGTCTTAATCGGGGCTGCAATTGGAGAGTCTGCCGTTGGCATCACCAAAGCATTCCTGTCATACTTTCAATAAGCTAAATAAGGCTCCGGCCCGGGGCCGGGCAACCGGGCCGGGGCGAAAGGGTGAGCAAGCATGAACGTTATCGCAGACCTCATTACTTCCAGCATTAATCAATTTCTGGCGGATTTAATGGACAATGCCTTGGACATCTTTGCCACCTTTGTAGGCAATGAGTTGGCTTTGGCTTTAGGAATTTTAAACTCGACTTATGTAATCAACGCCATTTCCCTGTCGCAGCTCGTAGCCGGAAGCCTTCTGGCCTTAAAAGTCGGGACCGAGGCCCTGCAGGTTTACGTTCTGCACACCGCGGGCGACCCCAACGCCGACCCGGGAGGCCTCCTACGCCGCACGGCCATGGCGGCGGCGATAATCGGCGGCGTGCCCTGGCTGGTGAGGACGGTCTACACTTGGGGAGGTCAGCTGGCCATGGCCGTGGCCGACCTTTCGGCGGTCAATCCCACCCCGGCGAACTTCTTAGATACCCTGGTCACGGCCGCCCCAATGCCCGTTTTTATGATCATCACCGCCCTGGCCGCCACAGTTATCTGGGCATTGATTTTAATCCAGACCGGCATCCGGGCCGTAGAGCTGGCCGCCCTGGCGGCAGTCGGCCCAATTATGGCCGTAGGTTTGACCAGCGTCAACGAAGGCGTTGCCGGTGTGTGGTGGCGGGAGCTGGTGGTCCTTTCGGCCTCGCAGGCGGTGCAGACTTTCCTGATAAAGGGCTTTCTGGCAACGATTATGACCTTCACGTTTAATTCCGACGTTTTAAAGCTCTTTATGCTCATCGGCTGGCTCTGGGTGGCGTTTAAAACGCCTACGGTCCTGCGCCAGTTTGCCTACCACTCCGGCATCGGCGGGGTAGCGGTCGGCGCGGCCCAGCAGGCCGGGACCATGTATATTATGCGGCGCATGTTGACGAAAGGATGATGGGAATGTACCTGATACCGCGGAACGTTATTACCCGCTTTCAGTTTTTCCCGGGCTTCGGGTGGTTTGAACTGGGCGCGGTGACGGGAGCGGCCTTAATCGGGCTTATTTTCTACGCCTTAGCCGGGCTGTTTACCCCTTCCGCCTTGCGGCTGGGCCTTATTCTTTTGCCCGCGGCCGCGGCCTATTTCGTCACCCGGCCTTCGGTTGACGGCCAGAGCCTCTACGGCCTGGTCATGCGCTGGCGAAAATGGGCGGCCGCCCAAAGACGATATTTGTACGCCGCGGGGAGGGACTAAAAATTGCGGCTGTTGCCGGTTAAAAAGAAAGGGCCTTCCGAGCGAAGGCCTTCGGTTGACCCCAAGAAAAAGACGGTCCAGGACTGGATGCCTTTCAAAGATATTGCCGGCGGAGTAATCATCCGACGGAACGGCGGCCAGGTGGCCGTCTTGAGAGTGGCCCCGGTCAATCTGGCCTTAAAATCCGAGGCCGAGAAAGGCCGGATTATCCAGGCGGTACATGAAGCCTTAAACGGCCAAAGGGAAGCCTTTCAGGTTTTCTCTCTGGGCAGGCCGGTGGATCTGGACGCCTATCTAAAACTCCTCGAGGAAAAAGTCAGAGAGACGGCGGAGCCGAAGAGAAGGCGGTTGCTCCAGGATTATTTGCGTTATGTGGCCGGGCTGGTAGCCGGCGGGGAGGCCCTGGAGCGCCGCTACTACATCCTCCTGCCCCAACCGCCGGGCAAGCAGGCGCGGGAGGAAGTCTTGCAGCGGGCGCACGAGCTGGCCGCGGATTTGGGCCGGGCAGGACTTCAGGTCCAGGTCTGCGGCGATCAGGAAATTATAGACCTGCTTTTCTGCTTTAACCATCCCGCCCAGGCGGCCTTCGAGCGGCCCCCGGCTCCCGGTGCCGGCCTGCCGCCACAATTAACATCCGGGGGGTAGTTTTAAATGCCTCTCAGACGCAAAATTTTGGCCCAGATTTGCGTCGAAAAATCGAGTAGGCGTGAAACCATTTTACCAAATTTTAATGTCGAAACAGCTCAAATCTTGTAAGCTTGAAAAATCTAGCTTTCTGGCTATTTTACAATTATTCCCAATCAATTTAAAGGGCCTATAAGCCGTTTTTGATACGGAACGTATCAATTGAGCCAAAATGCCGGGTTACTGTATATCTATGCTAAACCCTGAAATCCAGGAGGCGCAAGGTTATGACGACGATTTCCGGACTTTTAGATATTTTGTGTCCTCAAGCCCTGGACTTTGGGCCGAGGCAAATGACTTTCGGCGAACAACTGGCCCGCGTGCTGGTAATCACCGACTACCCGCCCCGGGTGGGCCCTGCCTGGCTGGCCCGGGTGGCGGGCCTTCCCGGCGTTATTTGCTCCATCCATGTGGTGCCTACCGACCCCGCCGGACTGGTGCTTTCCGTCAACCGGGCCATAGGCGAGCTTACCGGCAGACTGGAGATGGGCGGCAACGCCCTGCTCATTCAACGGACAGAGCAGGCTCTAAAAGACGCTCAGGAGCTTTTACGCAAGATAGATCAAGAACAGCAGCAGGTGTTTTTCGTGGTTGTTGTTCTTTTAATCTTGGCCCCGGACCAGGAAACCCTGGACCGGAGGACGAGGCAGATGGAGGCCGCCCTGGCCGCGGCCGGGATGCGCGGGCGGGTAGCTGTTTTTCGCCAGGAGGAAGGCCTTCAAGCGGCAGGGCCCTGGGCGGTGCTGCCGGCCGGCATCCGGGAAGCAGGGGCGAGGAATATGCCTGCCGAAACGGTGGCGGCTTCTTTTCCCTTCACGGCCAGCGGCATTAACGACGGTAGCGGCGTAGTGCTGGGCAAAGACCGCGACGGCGGCCTTGTGTTGGTGGACATCTGGAAACGGGGCGGCGACCGAACGAACTCCAACTGGACGGTTCTGGCCAAGCCAGGGGCGGGGAAGAGCTTTACGGTCAAGCTCTTGCTCCTTCGCGAGCTGGCCCAGGGCAGCCGGGTCATCATCATCGACCCGGAGCGGGAATACCGGCAGATGTGCCGGGAACTGGGCGGGGCCTGGATCAACTGCGCCGGCGGAGAAGGGAGGATCAACCCCCTGCAGGTTCGGCCTCTCCCCCTGGAAGAAATGGAGACGGAAGAAGATGCCGGGCCGTCGGTTCAGGGCCCTATGGCCTTACACCTCCAGACTTTGAGGACGTTTTTTAGCCTTTACCTCCGAGATCTCGACGACCTGGAGCGGGCCGCGCTGGAAGACGCGCTGGTAGAGGTGTATCGCCAGGCGGGAATAAGCTGGGAAACCGACCCGGCAACTATACCGCCGGAGAAATGGCCGACGGTGCGGGAGCTGCACGCCTATATTGCCGGCCAGTCAAAGGTCAAACCGGAGTCTTACGGCCGCCTGGCCATTCTTTTACGCCGGGCGGCGGAAGGGGCGGACGCCTCCCTCTGGGCCGGACCTACGACCGCCAGCGCGGACAATGATTTAATCGTCCTGGACGTTCACGAGCTCCAGAACGCCGACGATAGCGTAAGACGCGCCCAGTATTTCAACGTTTTGACTTGGGCCTGGGGCCAAATCGAGCGCGATCGCCAGGAGCGAACTCTTCTGGTGGTTGACGAGGCCTGGCTTCTGGTGGACCCCCAAACCCCGCAGGCTTTGGCTTTCTTGCGCGACACCTCCAAGCGCATTCGAAAATACATGGGCGGCCTGGTGGTCATAAGCCAGAATGTAGTGGACTTTTTGGCCCCGGAAGTGCAGCGTCATGGCCAGGCATTGCTCGATAACCCCACCTACAAGCTCCTTTTGGCCCAGGGCGAGAAGGATCTGGAGGCCTTAAGCCAAATGATGAATTTGTCCGAAGCCGAAAGGGAGCTGTTAGCTACGGCCAAGCGCGGCGAGGGCCTGCTGGTGGCCGGGACCCAGCGGGTCCACATCCGCATTGAGGCGGCAGCCCACGAGCTGCCGTTGCTGGCCGGCGGCGGGAGCTGAGATGTTATGCCTTTTTGGCCCTGGCTTTTAAGAATTTTCGCGGCATTTTTGTTGGATCCGGAAAAGATTATCAAGTGGGCAATCTGTATCTTGCTTATTCCCGTGGCCCTTTTAGTGTTGCTCTTTGCCGGTCCGGTGGTGGCCTACGAGAGGATACCCCTGGCCAAACCCAGCCAGGTACAGCTTTACGTCGAGGCGGCCAGGGAGGTTAGCGAGAGCACCAGAACAGCCTGCGACGAAAAGGGTTTAACCGTAGACTGGCAGCCTTTGCTGGCCATTGACGCCGTTTTACTCAGGCAGGACTTCAGCTTGGCTAGCAAGTGGCGAGCTGTCAACCTGGCGCGGCGGTTCGTCGAGCAGACCGGCACCCGGACCTGCATCGTGGGCTATGACCGGCACGGCAAGCCTATCGAAAAGACCGTGCCGGTGTACCGCCTGCGGAACCTGGATGAAGTCTTAGACGAGTTGAGGCTGGACGCCGGGCAGCGAGCTAAAGTAGCCGATTACTTGACACTAGACTTAAATCTACTGCGCGACGTAGGGCCGGGAGTGCCTCCTGGATGGCTGCCGGTGGAGAAAAGTTTCAGATGGCCTGTCCCTGGCGTTTACTTTGTAACTTCCGGTTTCGGACCGCGGATTGACCCGGTGGAAGGAATTGACGGCTTCCATACCGGGATAGACATAGGCGCTTCAATGGGTACGCCGGTGGTGGCGGCCGCCGACGGTCTAGTAACGACCGCAGGTTGGGCGGGAAACTACGGCCAGGCCGTCTTTATCCGCCACAACAACAACCTGGAAACCCGTTATTGCCACCTGTCCGGAATTGCAGCGAGACGAGGACAGGAAGTGAATGCCGGGGAAGTAATCGGCTACGTGGGCAGCACCGGCAAAAGCACCGGGCCTCACCTGCATTTTGAGATCCGGCGCGGCAACCGGCCCACCAATCCGGTTGATTATTACTAACTCAGGGAGGGATTTTTGTGTTTCGTAAACCTGTTATTCTGCTTGCGGTTGTTGTAGTCATAGCTCTGGCTGCCTTTTTCGTCGGCCGGGGAGGTCAAAAGCAGACCGAGATCGTTATTTCCGAGAAGGGGATTGAGGTTAAAGGCCTCCCGGCCGCTACGTCAACCATCGAGCAGGAGGATTTCAAGAATTGGGGGGTGCTAACAACAACAACCATAATTGACCAGGGTGTTTTGTACCGGATGAGCGAGGCGGATAGAAAGCCGGTTTTAGAAATCAAAGACGTTAACCACAATGTACCGAAAAAGTTGACCGTAGACGCTCCTTTTACCGAAGCCGATTTTATCGTCAGAAAGAGCGACCTGCCCTCCATGACCGGATTGCCGGTAATATTCTGGCGTTTAAAGCCCGAAGGAATCACGGTAGCGGTGAGCAACCGGGGTTACAGGGTGGACGGGATCCGGCCGATTTTCGACGGGGCTTACATGCGCGTAGACGAGGGTTACAACGGCCAGTTCGTTTCGCCCTCGTATTACGACGTGAGGGAGTTTGTCCGGCTTGAAGTCGCCCTTTCTCCTGCAGGCCCGTGGCGGGAAGTAAATATCGCCGATTATACGGCTCACGTTTACCCGCGGGCCTTGCCCAGAGAGATGCGCGGCCGGGATCTGGTCTATGTGCGTTTCAGCGAGAAACAGCCCTTTCCGGAAAACGTAACGATTTACCGCTTGGGCGTGGTGGCGGGCGAGGCGGTGCAGAAGTGACGGACGAACTCAAGCAATATACCGAAGCCGCCCGGATTTACGCCGCCCATCTGGAGGCGACCGAGGCGGCCCGGGTCAACGCCGAGGCGGCAAGGCAGGCTTTGGCGGCCCTGGACCCGGACAACCCTGCCCTTAAAGTGCCGCTTAAGGAATATGCCTTACTGCATGGTAACCCGCTGGTCCTGCTGGCGGAAATATTTTTCGGAGGGCGGACCGGCCGGCGGGAAAAGCAGGAGGCCTCCGCCGAGGTCATGCTCCTGGCGGCAACCGTAGCCTTACACCGTGGCTATGATGCAGGGCGGGTAATTGCCGTCCTCCGGCGGCTTTTGGAGCGAATTCCCGCAAGGGAGGTAGTATAGATGCTGGCGTTAATCGTTGCGCCGGTCAGGGCGGACCAGATAAGGCAGGCGGCCCGGAGC
Organism: Clostridia bacterium; assembly: GCA_030445865.1. Lineage (GTDB taxonomy): Bacteria > Bacillota > DSM-521 > Neomoorellales > Neomoorellaceae > JASUSV01. Next base: position 22,713 of record JASUSV010000012.1, on the reverse strand, counting down.
TATGGAGATATAGCTTTCGACCAGGCCGGAGTCCTGGATTCCGAGGGCATCATGAGCGCCGTCCAGGCGGCGGCCAGGATAGCGGCGGACGTTTTTATCATAGACCTGGATGCCGGCCCGGGGACGGCCTTGGTTGCGGCCATGCGGACTTACCGCATTGCCAGGCCCCGCACTAGAGTCTTAGTGATTGCGCCCGGCCGGGAGCCGGGAGATGCGACAGTGGCCAGTTTGGTGGCCCTGGGCATTTACGACATCGTGGCTGCGCCGGCCGACGCCAACTGGCAGGAGCTTTTGAGCGCGGCGCTTTCCCAGCCGGCGGCGACTTTCGCCGAGGCCGCGCGGTGGCACGCCGCGGGCTTTCAAGAGGACGAACAGAAGCAGAAGCCGAAAGAACGGGTAATCATCGAGAGAAGGCCTGTAGGCGCGGTATTTATCGCCGTGGGAGGAGCTGCTCCGGGCGTGGGCTGCACCCATACCACCCTGGCCATAGCCTCCTTTTTGGCCCGTAGAAAACACGCCGTGGCGCTGGTGGAGAAGTCGGATAAGGTGGGGTTGTGGTTGCTCACGAATTTCGTTAGGCCGAAAGACGGCCGGGTAGAAGGGGCAACCCGGATTAACGGAATTGACATGTTTTTAACCGCAGGCGAGATAAAGGGTTACGAACTATTCGAGCAGAAACTGCCTTTCTTGCGGTCGGAATATGAATACCTGGTCATGGACTTGGGCGTAATTGACGAAGCCCGTGCCCGGGAAATGAACCACGCCGGCCTCGCGGTCCTGGTGGCTTCCGCGGCCAGGTGGCGGTGGGGGGATTTGACGCCTTATATTAACTTAAAAGACCCGTCTTTACCGCTTTGGACCAACGCCTGGCGGCTTTTGCTTGCCGCCCCGGCAAAACAGGACGCCGAAGAGATGCGCCGGTCCATCGAAAAGGAAGCCCTTTCTATGCCTTATCTGCCGGACCCCCTGGCCGGAAGCGAGGAAGCCGACAAGGTGTTGGACGAGCTCTTAAAACCGGCCCTGCCCCAAGCCCATCCTGCCGGCAGATGGCGCTGGTGGAGGAGATAGCTTCGCCTTGCGGCGGGCGTTGATTGTACTGCCGCCTTAACCCCTCCGGGCAAGGGTACGGCCTGCGGCATAAACGGCCTCCGCCCCACTTCGCTTCGCTTCGTGGGTCCCCTCCATTTATTCCTCGGCCCGGCCCTTCGGGCCGCCCTTGCCCTCCGGGCCGGCGGCATTATTTTGCTGCCAACGCCGCAAGGCGAATTTAATTAGGGAGGGGCCGAAGGTGAGGCAGTTAACGCTGATGGACGCGGAGGTTAACGATTACGGCAGGAGTGTTGCGGTTGTAAGGCTTAGTATGGTGAGGGAAAGGGAGGCGAAGTTTGCGGTTAATGAGGTGAGAAGTCCTGGTGACGCCGCAAGGCTGGCTAAAGAGTTCTTGGCCGGGGCAGACCGGGAGTATTTTATCGTGCTCTGCCTGGACACCAAGAACAGGGTAAACGCCATTAACACCGTTTCGGTAGGCACACTTAATTCTTCTCTGGTCCACCCGCGCGAGGTATTTAAAGCGGCCATCCTGGCCAACGCCGCTGCGGTAGTGGTGGCCCACAACCACCCCAGCGGCGACCCGGAGCCCAGCAGGGAGGATGTGGAAGTGACCAGGCGGCTGGTTGAGGCCGGAAAGATTATGGGTATTGAGGTTTTAGACCACATAGTTATCGGTGACGAGAATTACACCAGCTTTAAGCAGCGGGGCTTAATCTAGCCCCGCTAACTATTCCAGGAGGGAGGTAGAGTCTGTGGAAAGACGCATAATCCCGCCGCCGGCCGATTGGAAGGCAACAACAACAGCTTTTGCCTGGTGCCCTTATTGCGGCCGGGCCGTTAACTTTGTCATGGACAACAGGCTGAACATAGCGAGGTGCGAGAGGTGCGGGATCTCCGAAAACGATTTCTACGTCCGGCAGTTTAACCGTATCTGGCGCGAAAGTGAGTTAAATAGTTTCTTGAAGAAGGTTAAACGCAGGGGGAAAACAAACCAGTAAGACAAAAGGGAGGGCTAGAAGGTGTTTAAACGCAAGAAAAAACTCAACCTGTTTGGAGCTGGCGGTCCTCTGGCCGGATCGCAAAAAGACGAGCGAATGCTGAGTAATCAAAGTCAACCGCCGCTGGTGATCCAGATTAACGCTCCCGCCCGGGATAAAAGCCTAGGCCATATTTTTGGCCGGACGGTTGTTGGTGCGGCGGCATTTATAGCCAACTTCCTTGAGTTTATAATCTGGCTTGCGTTAACTATAGCCATTGTTTTGGTCGTTGTTTGGGTGGTGGCTAAACAGGCAGGCATGAGTTTACCGCACTGGTTGGACAAATTTGCCCGCCTGTTATCTAGCTTTTTTTGGAGGTTAAACAATGGCTAATAAATTAGAAAGGGCGCTCGAAAGAGTCTTTGAAAAGGTTAAGGAAGTTGCAGGGGTTAGGGATTTATTTGAAAATTGACATGGAAAGGAGTAAACTAAGAGGTGCAGAAACAGAAGCAAACAAAGATAAATCTAACGGTGCGACTAGATCCGGAGGATTTGGGGGAATTAAAGCGACAGGCAACAATAAAGGGGATAGGTCCGGCGACGCTGGCACGGATCATGATACGTGAGCAACTAAAAAGAAACGACGAGATTAGATAAAAAAAAATGAAATGATGAGAAATACCTGGTACAGATTGCAATAACGCGCAAAAACGTGCACATTTGACAAAAAACGACTTTTGCTTATTAGTTCGCAGCGTCCTAAAATGAGTTTTAACAACCCCACACCACAGGGGCAGCCAGAAAACACTAAAACACACTCACTAAAAATTTATCTAAAACTATAACCGCCTGGCCCCCAAGCCGGAAACAGTTTGAGCAGGGCGAAAGGCGTATGGATCAGTCGCTTTCCGGGGCGACGCGGAATGCTCCCCTCCCCCTGCCGTCTAGCAATCCGGATACGGTAGAGCAGGGAAGGAAGCCTGGAAATGGACGACCGTCCAGTTTAACGCTGACCAAAAATTGCGACCTACTGAAAGTCACGAAAAGAAACTTTTTCTTGCCACAAAAAAGCTTTAAGCTTTTTTGCGAAAAATTGGCTCACACGATGTTGGTGAGCCTTTTTGTGTTTTTTGGCTGTTTGTTCTTTGACAACTTAATACCGGTGGAGGCGGTGCCGGCGCGGGAGAAAACTGCATGTGTGCAGTACTATGCGCCAAGTGACCCAGCCCCTACCCTCCGCGGGTAGGGGAGTTAGGGGGTAGGCACGCATTTACAGTGAGCGGATGCCGCCTCCAGGTTTGAGGATATGTATTACTTACTACTGGGGGAGAGGTGATAACAAGATGGAAAAAGCAACCATTTCGGTGGCGGAAGCCGCGAAGGTCCTCGGAATCGGGCGAAATCTCGCCTACCAACTCGTCCGGACTGGCGAAATTCCAGCTAAGCGTCTGGGCCGCCGATGGCTGGTGCTGACCCAGCCCTTGCAAGAAATGCTTTCCACACGTTGCGGAGGTGATGATGATGGCAAGCATTTCCAAACCACTCGGAGTAGATAAAAATGGCAAGAAGATTTATCAAGTGTCGTGGCGAGAACCGGGCGGCAAACAACGACATAAGAAAGTCCACGGCGAAGATGAAGCAAGATTATTTCGCGCTCAAATCGAGCTACAACTTCTCCAGGGTAAATATACATCTGTAACTAACATGACGCTTAGTGAATATATTTTCACCTGGATCGAACGCGAGAAAAGAAGCAAAAAATACAAGACTTTCCTTGATTACCAGCTAATCTCAACGAAACACATCCTACCGACGCTGGGCAAGATGAAGCTGAAAGACGTAAAAGCGTTTCATCTTAGAAACTACTTGCTAGAGAAGAAGGAAAACGGACGTCTAGATGGCAAGCCAGGCGGCCTGCATCCGACGACCCTAAAAAAACATATGCGAACTCTACACTTGATCTTCGAGTGTGCCAAACAGGATGATCTGATTGCAGAAAATCCCGTGGATAGGTTAGATTTTTCACAGATTGTAACCCCAGCCGAACAAAAGGCCCGGAAGAGGCAGATGATTGTCCTCTCCCGGGCCGAGATCCAGGAACTCCTCAGCCTAGCAAATGGAACACCACTCCATTTACCAGTAGCTATCGCCCTGATGACCGGGGCACGGCTTGGAGAAGTCCTGGCACTGAAATGGACCAATATTAACCTCAAAAGCAGAATCGCCAATATTACTGAGAACTTGCAACGTCAGAAAAACGAAGCTGGAACCAGTCGTCTCGTTTTTACCAGCCCGAAATCCGGCCCGCGCTGTATTGCTCTCCCTGGATACTTAGTTGAGTTATTGAAGCAAGAAAAAAAGGCGCAAGCCGAAAGGAAACGGGCCTGGGGCACAGCATATGAAGATTACGACCTAGTTTGCTGTCAGGATAACGGCAGGCCCTGGGAGCCATCGAATATCAGTAACAAATTCAGGAAATTAGTTGACGCCAGCAATTTGCCGCGAGTAAGATACCATGACCTGCGGCACACGTTCCTTACAATCTTGGCCGAAGAGCTCCGAATTGGCTTGAATACGGTGGCGCTTCAGGCGGGCCATGCCGACCCAGGGTTTACCTCCAGGACGTATATCCATAGCAACGTCGCTGCTCTGGTAGGGGCGGCAGACGCGTATAACAATTACCTTTTCGACCAGGGCAATGATACAAGCCCCAGCATCGCATCACAGTAACAATGTTTGCGGTTTGTTTGCGGTTTTAGGAATACGGCTCTCGACCCGAATAGTCGAGAGCCTCAAACCCTTGAAACTCCTAGCTTTTCTGGCAGGGGTGGCAGGACTCGAACCCGCAACCAACGGTTTTGGAGACCGCTACTCTACCACTTGAGCTACACCCCTAAGCTCTAAACATATTATAATCATTAATGGTTTACTCCGTCAAGATATGAGGCGAAATAGGATAGCATAAAGGCACACTGTAGGCAAATAACCAAGAAAAAACTCTTTTTTATAGACCGATAGAACCATTAAGGACAACCAGGCTTTATTTAATCTTGGTCTATATGCCTCAGAAGCCGTTCTGATCTTCGGGGGCTTCTTTTTTTATCTTCCGCATTCCCCTCGATATATAAGGCTAGTAGGCCATTTACGGTCAGGGGAGGGGGTTGCATACCTTATTGAGGTATATACCAAAGTTACGGATGATTTTACTCCAGTATGGGGGTTTCATTATCCCCCACTTGTTTACAGTTGGCTTTCCTTTTTGGTATATAATATAAAATATAATCAATCTGCAGTCCGGCTATCTTTTGTTAAAAAGGAGATCAAGAAGAATGAAAAGAAATGTACAGGCTCAGGCGGAACCCCGTTATACCTTGCTGGCAGCTACCCTGGCTTCTTTTTTAACCCCTTTTATGGGCAGTTCCATAAATTTAGCCATCCCTGCTATAGGTGCCGAATTTCAGGCCGAGGCCCTTACCCTCAATTGGGTGGTCACCGCCTTCCTTTTAACCTCCGCCGCCTTCCTCCTTCCCATCGGGCGGCTTGCCGACCTTTATGGCCGAAAAAGAATCTTTCTAACCGGCATAGCAAGTTATACTCTTTTTTCCTTATTATCTGCTGCGAGTCCTTCCTTACCTTTTTTAATTCTCATGCGGGCCCTCCACGGAATTAGTTGCTCCATGATCTTCGGGACGGCGGTGGCCATCCTTACGTCCGCCTATCCGGCAAAGGAGCGGGGAAGGGTGCTGGGTATTAATGCTGCGGCCGTATATGCAGGTTTGTCTACTGGTCCTTTTCTCGGCGGCATCCTCACTCATTACTTGGGCTGGCGGTCTCTTTTTGGCGTAAACGCCTTGGTAGGGCTTATCACCATGATCATCGCCTTTACCAAGCTGGAAGGAGAATGGGTGGGAGCAAAAGGGGAAAAATTCGACTTACCCGGCTCCGCTCTTTCCATTTTAAGCTTGGTGGCCTTAATTTATGGGTCTTCAACCTTCTCCCTGGGGGCCCAAAATAAATGGTTTCTTCTCTTAGGCATAATTGGGTTATTGGTATTTATCTTACACGAAAATTCAACCCGGTTTCCCTTACTTAATGTACGGCTCTTCAGCTCCAATACCGCCTTTGCGTTTTCCAACCTGGCCGCTTTAATTAATTATAGCGCTACCTTTGCTGTTAGCTTCCTTATTTCCCTTTATCTTCAGGTAGTAAAAGGGTTGAACCCCCAAACAGCCGGGTTAATACTTCTCACCCAGCCGTTAGTCCAAGTTTTTCTCTCGCCCCTGGCAGGGCGTTTATCAGATAAAATCGAACCTCGCATAATATCTTCAGCCGGTATGGCCCTTACCTCTCTCGGATTATTCGTCTTCGCCCTGGTAACCCCTAGCTCTCCCATAAACCTGGTAATAGGAAATCTGGTATTGCTTGGGTTAGGTTTTAGCCTTTTTGCTTCGCCCAATACCAATGCAGTCATGAGTTCGGTATCTAAAGCTCATTATGGCATTGCCTCTTCTACCCTGGGTACCATGCGTCTTCTGGGACAGGCCTTTAGTATGGCCATAGTGGCCATAATTTTTTCTTTTTACTTTAGAGGCATGAAAATAACTCCGGCAGCGACCCCCTTTTTAACAAAGGGTATGCATGCCGCTTTCTTGACTTTTGGCGCTCTTTCTGTAGGGGGCATTTTCGCATCTTTAGCGAGGGGAAAAATACATTAAAAATTTTCTTCGCAATCAAGGAAAATAAAAAATATAATTAATTAACCCGGCATAATCTCAATCATATAAGGGGGTAAACTTAAAACTAATGAAGATCGCCGTATTGATGGGCGGGCCTTCTGCCGAACGAGAAGTATCTTTACGCAGCGGAGAAGCCGTATACCAGGCGCTTTCTATCAGGAACCACGAAGTTAAAAAGTTGGAAATTAGCGACCGTATAGCGGCCGAACTTCAGTCTTTTCGGCCCGAAGTGGTCTTTATTGCCGCCCACGGCAAACCGGGGGAGGATGGCACCATCCAGGGTTTATTAGAAATTTTGGGGTTGCCCTACACTGGCAGCCGCGTTTTGGCCAGCGCCCTGGCCATGGATAAAATCGCCAGCAAGCGTATTTTTTTGGCTACCGATATACCGACGCCCGAATTTATGGTTTTCGGGGCCCAGGAAATCCGCGATCTTACCCCGGTCAAAGTAGCGGCCCAAATTATAGAAGAAACTGGCCTGCCTGCAGTAATTAAAGCTCCGACCCAGGGATCGACTATAGGCACCTATATTGTCAGGGAAGAAGGCAAATTGCCGGAAGCCATCGAAGCAGCCTTACAATATGATTCCCGCATTTTAGCTGAAAGATTTGTTCCGGGACCGGAAATTACCGCCGCCGTCCTCGGCAATGACGATCCTGTTGTCCTGCCGTTAATCGAAATAATCTCCCGTACCGGTTTTTATGATTACCAGGCTAAATATACCGCCGGGTTAAGTGAACACCTTATTCCGCCGCGCTTGCCGGAAAAGGTTCAAAAAGAAATCCGAGATCTGGCCTTAAGGACCTATAAAACCCTGGGTTGCAGGGGTTTTGCCCGTATAGACTTTATCGTTGAAGATGGTCAAAAGCCAAAAGTATTAGAAGTTAATACCGTCCCCGGTTTAACAGAAGTCAGCCTTTTCCCCGATGCCGCCAGAGCGGCTGGGATGGGGTTTGCCGATCTGGTCGAAAAGATTATTTCCCTGGCCCTGGAGGATTTTAGAAACCTAAGGAAGGAATAGGCGAAAGTTTAGCGAATGATAATAGATTGGGGTGGGGGAAGTGACCGCCGGCATAAGGCGCATCGCCTGTTTGGGCGACAGCATAACATGGGGTTACCCTTTGGGCCCGCGCTATTCTTGGGTTGCTTATTTGAACCAGGAATTCGAGGATCGCTTTTTTAACCGCGGCATTAACGGGGATACCCTGGCAGATATGCGCCGGCGTTTTTCGCGCTCGGTTATTCCTTTAAATCCTACTCATACCATCATCATGGGCGGCACTAATGATGTGGCCGCGGGCAGGAGCCTGAAAGAAATGGCCGGCGACCTGGAGGCCATGCTGGATATTTGTTCCCAGGAGAAAATAAGGGCCATCCTGGCCTTGCCTATCCCAGCCGAAGACGCCCCTTTTGAAGAAAAACTGCGCCCTTGGCGCAACTGGTTAGAAGAGTATTCTTTGCGGCATAATTTCCCCCTGCTTGATTTTTATCAAACACTTTTAGATCAGGAAACGGGGCGACCCAAGCGGAAATATTATTGCGACGAAGTGCATCCTTCTGAGTTAGGTTACCGGGTAATGGGGCAGGCTGCCGCCAACTTCTGGAGGAGGTTAATAAGTGAGTCAAACCTGGAATAAAATTCGCCGCCTCATTTTAGTCTTCCTAATCGGCGGTTTAGGCCTGGCCTACCTGGGCTCAAGTTTTTACGCCGACTGGTACTGGTTTGGAGAAGTTGGCCTGCGCCCGGTGTTTTTGACCATGCTTGTTTCTAACTGGGGTTTAAGGGTAGCAGTATTTCTTTTCTTTTTCGCCTTTTTTTTGTTAAATCTCCTTTTTACCCGGCCGGCCATAATCCCCGATCGAGAAGCCTACCACCATGAGACGCGGACGCTTAAAGAATACCTCGTGGAGCGTTTTGTCACCAGAAGGCGCCTTAATTTATTTTTTTTACTTGTAAGCTTTTTAGCAGCCCTGTTTTTCGCCCCTATGGCTTCGGGAAAATGGTACCTGGTACAGCAATACTTTCGCCGTACGGCTTTTGGTCAGGTAGACCCCCTCTTTGGAAAAGACATCGGATTTTTTGTCTTCGAACTGCCCTTCTGGCATTATATTTACAGTTTGTTGCTCGTAGCCCTGCTAGGCGCAGCTCTGGTCACCGGGTTAATCTATCTTATTTTCCAGCCTGCCTCTTTACTAGGCCTGCGCCGGGGGCGCTTTACCCGGCCCCAGGTCCACTTTTCAATCCTGGTAGCCCTGTTCTTTGCCCTTCAGGGCTGGGGATTCCGCCTGCGGGCCTTTAACCTGGTGCTTTCGCCAAGGGGTGTTGTTTTTGGAGCCGGTTATACCGACGTTCATGCTCAGTTGCCCGCCTATAATATCCTGGCGTTTATCTCTCTACTTTGCGCCGCCCTAATCTTAATTAATGCTTTCCGGCGCAATTTAAGACTTGTCTTCGGAAGCGTCATCTTGCTAGCTTCAACCTACTTCCTCCTGGCCGTAGTCTATCCTCTGGCCGTACAAAAATTCCAGGTAGAGCCCAACGAGTTTTCGCGGGAAGAACCTTATTTAAAGTATAATATTGCTTTTACCAGAAAGGCCTACGGGCTCGATAAAATTAGCGAAAGGTCTTTCCCGGCCGCAGCCAACCTTACGCCCGAAAAGCTGGCGGCCAACCGCGCTACTTTAGAAAACATCCGCCTCTGGGATTACCGGCCTTTACAGCAAACTTACAGCCAGTTACAGGAAATACGACCTTACTACCGGTTTAAAGATATAGACATAGATCGCTATAATATAAACGGAACCTATCGGCAGGTAATGCTTTCAGCACGGGAGTTAGATGTAAATAAGTTGCCCGACAGGGCTAAAAACTGGATTAACAAAAAGCTAAGGTATACCCACGGCTACGGCCTGGCCATGAGCCCGGCCAACGCCGTAACGGCTGCCGGCCAGCCGGAGTTTTTAATCGGCGACTTACCCATAAAAAGCCCGGCGGATCTGCCGGTTAAATCGCCCCAAATCTATTTTGGCGAACTGACCGATGATTACATCATCGTAAATAGCAAGATCGCAGAGTTTGACTATCCTTCCTCCGGGGATGAAGATTTTGTCGAGACTCGATATAACGGCAGCGGGGGCGTAGCCCTAAACAACCTCTGGCGGCGGGTTATCTTTGCTTTTTATTTCAGCGATTACCGCCTGTTTATAAGCGGCGAAGTCGATACTAAAAGCCGCATCCTTTATAACCGCAATATTCATCAGCGCGTACGCAAGGCCATGCCTTTGCTCCGTTACGACCGCGATCCCTACCTGGTAGTTGCCGACGGTCGCCTGTTCTGGATCCAGGATGCCTATACCACAACCAATATGTATCCTTACTCCGAACCCGCACCTGAAGGCTATAACTACCTTCGCAATGCCGTTAAAGTGGTCATCGATGCCTATAACGGCAGTATGGACTTTTACCTCGCCGATCCCGGGGATCCGCTGGCCTTAACCCTGCAAAAAATTTTCCCCGGTATTTTTAAACCCCTGGAGGAGATGCCGGCAAGCCTAAGATTACATTTGCGTTACCCGGAAGAACTTTTTTTAACTCAAGCCAAAATGCTAACAAATTATCATATGGAAAATCCCATGCTCTTTTACAATAAAGAAGATTTTTGGAGTATCCCGGAAGAAATTTCCGGGAACAAGCGAGTAACTATGGAGCCTTATTACACACTGCTCCGCCTTCCCGGTGAACAAAAACCGGAATTTGTCCTTATGCTACCTTTTACACCGGCCCGCAAGGTAAACATGATCTCCTGGCTGGCAGCCAGGAATGATCCCCCTAATTACGGGGAGCTTATTCTCTTTACTTTTCCTAAAGATCGCGCCATTTACGGCCCCATGCAGATTGAAGCCCGCATCGACCAGGATGCCCAGATATCTCAGCAGTTGACTTTGTGGGACCAGCGGGGATCGCAGGTAATCCGCGGCAATCTCCTGGTGCTGCCGGTTGAAGATTCGCTCATCTATGTTGAACCCATATTCCTTCAAGCCCAGGAGAGCAAATTACCCGAGCTGCGCCGGGTGATCGTGGCTCACGGGGAGCGCCTGGCTATGGCCGAAACCTTGGATCAGGCTCTGCAAGCCGTGCTTGGAGGGGCACAAGCCCGGCCGGTCGCGCAAACTCCCGGTCCCGCAAGCGTCCCCCCGGCTGCCGGTCTAGCGGATTTAATAGAAGCGGCCAACCGTTTATATAACGAGGCATTGGAACGCCAGAAGGCGGGGGATTGGGCCGGTTATGGCCGTAGTCTGGATGAACTCCGGCAAGTGCTGCAAAAAATGAAACAGCTTTTGCCGCCCGGTTAAAAACCATAAAAAGGAGTGCTGGGGAGCGAATGGCTACTTTTCTCCCCGAGGAAAACAGATGTTATATCACCGAAAAACTGGCTATGATAGGCGAACTGGCAGCCAGTATGGCCCATGAGATTCGCAATCCCTTGACTTCTATCCGGGGCTTTCTTCAGCTCCTCCAAGGGAAATTTGAACCTGAAGCTATTGAACAAGAATACTTTGCCATCATGTTCAATGAACTCGACAAAATCAATGAAATCCTTAGGGAATTCCTCTCGCTGGCCAAGCCTTCTCAGCCGCAGCTAAAAATTGTAAATATCACCCAGCTGCTTGAGGAAGCTCTTCTACTCGCCGAACAAGAAGCCCTCATGAACGAAGTAACCTTGCAGCGCAACCTTTATAATAATTTGCCGTTACTTTTTCTCGATACGGTCCAAATAAAGCAGGTAGTTTTAAACATTTTAATCAACGCTATCCAGGCTGCCGGCCCAGGTGGCCAGGTGGTCGTAACCTGTCGCCTGGATGAAACCGGCAGATCAATACTGATTAGCATCCGGGATAACGGACCGGGCATCGACAAGAATATCCTCCCTCATATTTTCGAACCTTTTTTTACTACCAAACCCACAGGTACCGGCCTGGGCCTCACGATAAGCCTGCAGATTATAGAGGAACATGGAGGGAAAATCGTAGTCCATACCGAAGCGGGGCAAGGTACGACTTTTAACATTTATTTGCCTCTACCTTAGTGGAAAATGTGGATAAAGTTGTGTATAGATCCAATTTTTTCAAAAGGAGTCGGCTTATGAGTCTAAATTTAACCAGAAATGCCCGCATTATCTTAGAAAAACGCTACCTTCGTAAAGAAAAAGGGAAGCCCGTTGAAACTCCTGAAGAAATGTTCCGCCGGGTGGCAAAAGCCGTCGCCGGGGCCGAAAAAATTTTTAAGCCAGAATTGACCGAGGATGAAAGGGCATCTTTTGAGCAACGCTATTACGACCTGATGACTTCCTGGGACTTCCTACCCAACAGCCCCACGCTTATGAACGCCGGCCGCGAGCTGGGCCAGTTATCGGCCTGCTTTGTCCTGCCGGTCGAGGACAGCATGGAAGCTATCTTTACGGCCGTCAAAGAAGCTGCTCTGATCCATAAGAGCGGAGGCGGCACCGGCTTTTCGTTTTCCCGCCTGCGGCCTAAGAACAGCGAAGTGCGGTCTACAGGAGGCGTAGCCTCCGGCCCGGTCTCTTTTATGAAGGTCTTTAATGCTGCCACCGAAGCCATCAAACAAGGGGGAACCCGGCGGGGAGCCAATATGGGCATTTTACGGGTGGATCACCCGGACATCCTGGAATTTATCTCCTGTAAAGAAAATAACAACGAACTTACCAACTTTAATATATCTGTAGCTTTAACTAAAGAATTTATGGAAGCTCTCGCCCAGGATGATTATTACGAATTGAAATTTGGAGGCCAGGTTTACCAGAAAGTTAAAGCGCGGGAGGTATTCGAAGAAATCGTAGCCCATGCCTGGGCCAACGGCGAGCCGGGAATCATTTTCCTGGACCGTTTAAATGAGGACAACCCCACGCCGGAACTAGGGGAGATCGAGGCCACCAATCCTTGTGGCGAACAGCCGCTGCTGCCCTATGAAGCCTGCAACCTTGGATCTATCAACCTGGCCAATATGGTGGATAAAGGCAATATTCTCTGGGACAAGCTGGCCGAAGTTGTTTACTGGTCGGTGCGGTTTTTAGATAATGTAATTGAAATCAACCGGTTTCCCATCGATAAGATTACCGCTATGGTTCGGGGTAATCGAAAGATAGGCCTAGGGGTTATGGGTTGGGCCGACATGCTCTTTAAGCTGTTCATACCTTACGATTCGGAAGCAGCAGTTGAACTAGCACGCCAGATAATGTCCTTTATCCAGAAAAAAGCTGCCAAGGCATCCGAAGCCCTAGCAGAAGAGCGGGGCAGCTTCCCCAATATCGAGAAGAGCATTTATCGTGGCAGCAAACGCCGTAATGCCACCTGCACCACTATTGCCCCTACCGGCACTATCAGCATGATCGCCAACACTAGTTCCGGTATCGAACCAGTATTTTCCCTCGCCTATACCAAGAATGTTCTCGAGGGCGAGAGCTTGACGGAAGTTAATCCCGTTTTTGCCTCCTATGTTCAAGCCAACTTTGAGCCGGCAGAAGCCAGGCGGATTATAGACGACATAGCAGCCGGCAAGAAAGTCAAGGAAATCAGCCAGCTCCCTGAGGAAATCCGCCGTGTCTTTGTTACCGCCCTGGAAATAGCGCCTGAATGGCACGTCCGCATGCAGGCAGCTTTTCAGGCTTTTACCGATAACGCCGTATCCAAAACGGTGAATTTCCCTCCCGAAGCCACTCCCGATGATGTCCGGAAGGTTTATCTCTTAGCCTACGAACTGGGGTGCAAGGGCGTTACCGTATACCGCACCGGCAGCCGAGAAAAAGAAGTTTTAGTAACTGGCGCCCGGCCTAAGGAAACGGCTAAAAAAAGTAAAATCTACCCGCGGCCGCGCCCCAAGCGCACCATAGGGGTAACCGAACAAGTGAAAACGGGTTGCGGCAAAATGTATATTACCGTCAACTACGACCAGGAAGGTCTAATTGAAACTTTTATCACCACCGGTTCTTCGGGGGGATGCAGCGGTTTTACCGAAGGCGTAAGCCGCCTAATCTCCCTCGCTCTGCGGGCCAATATTGCCCCGGAAGCTATAATCGACCAACTTACTTCGGTGAGTTGCCCCAACTATCTCCGCCGCCGGGCTACGGATAAGACCATTATAGGTAAATCCTGTCCCGATATTATCGGGCGGGTCCTGGCCCAAGAATTAAAAGCATGGAATGCCAAAGGTTTAACGTCCCAGTCTGATTTTACAGAATTAACCAGGACAGCTTTAGATTCGGCATGGTCTACTTTACAGGAAATTTCGGCAACCCACGAAAATGATAGAATTATCCGGGTTCCGGCACAAGACAGCGTAGAAGAAGCCATATTGATAAAGCAGGGAATATGCCCGGAATGCGGCTCTCAACTTCACTTCCAGGAAGGCTGCGTAAGCTGCCGCTGCGGGTTTAATAAATGCGGGTAGGAGGCCGACGGATATGCTAAAATTTATCCTGCCCAACAAAACCCTGGAGATCGTCCATATTGTAATGGATTATAACGGCACCCTGGCCACCGACGGGAAGCTTTTACCCGGCGTAGCCGACCGTTTAAAAAAACTCGCCCCGGCCGTCCATTTATACGTAATGACCGCCGACACTTTCGGAACTGCCGGCGACTATTGCCGGGAACTCCCGGTCAAAATTTATACTGTTAACACCCGGTTAGGGGCAGCTGACAAAGAAAAATTGATTAATACCCTCGGACCGGAGCAGACCATTGCTATCGGGAACGGCATGAACGATGTGTTGATGTTAAAGAAAGCCGCTTTAGGCATTTTAATCTTAGGAGAAGAGGGGGCCGCCCTTCAGGCCCTCCAGGCAGCCGACGTGGTATTTAAACATATTAACGACGCCTTGGACTTTTTGTTAAAAAGAGGCCGCCTTATAGCTACTTTGCGCCCTTAAGTGGTATAATAGGTGGCGAGAAAAGATTAAAAGAGGAGCCCTGCCTTTTATGCTAGTACGCGATGTCATGAGCACGGAGGTCCTACGCGTTAAAGAAACCGATTTAATCGGCGATGTACTTAAGACTTTTATAGAGCTTAAAATGAGCCATGCGGTGGTGGAAGACGACCAGGGTAAACTCGTGGGCATCCTGACCGATGGCGACATTATGGCCGCCATCCGCCAGCGCCGGCCCGTTTACATCGACCTCTTTAATGCCGTTTTTGTCCTGGAAGATAACGCCGAGTTAAAGAATAAAGCCCAGGCACTTGTCAAACTGCCGGTGCGCGAGATAATGACTAAAAAAGTTGCCAGCGTAACCGAAGATACAAGCTTAGTGGAAGTGGCCGGGATTATGGCCGACCGCAAAATAAAACAGGTGCCCGTAGTGCGAGAAGGCCGTGTAATAGGTATTATAAGGCGGCAAGATATTATCCAGGTTGTAGCCAACCAATGAAAATCGCCATTTTTACGGATAGCTACCTGCCATACCATAGCGGAGTAGTGCGCTCGATTATAACTTTTAGCCGGGAGCTACGGGCCCTAGGCCACAAGGTTTATATCTTTGCCCCAGCTTATACCACGAAACAGGCGCCGGAAGAAGGTGTTTTTCGTTTCATCTCCATCAAGGCGCCTACTTATAAAGAATTCGCCCTGGCAATCCCGCTCTCATCTTCCGTCCTTAGAACCTTAAAAAACTTGCAAATAGAAATCATTCACGTTCATTCCCCTTTTCTTTTAGGAAGAATGGGGGCCTGGGCAGCCAGGCGCTTGGGGCTTCCCCTCGTATTTACTTATCATACTCTATATGAATATTACGTTCATTATTTTCCCCTGGCGCCCAACCTCCTGCGCCGGCTGGTACGGCGCTTCACCATTTCGTTTTGTAACCGCTGCGATTTGGTTATAGCGCCAACGCGGAGTATAGCCGGCTACCTTAATAACCATGGGGTTAAAACCAGGGTAGATATTATTCCCACGGGGATTGAAATACATAGCTTTCAAGGCGATAAGCTATGGCTGCGGCAACAGTTTGGTATAAGACCTGAAGAAAAGATCTTGCTTTACGTGGGCCGCCTGGGAAAAGAAAAAAACCTGGAATTTCTACTTCAGGCTTTCCAGAGAATCTACTCCCAAAATAGTCTTGCCCGCCTAATCTTAGTCGGCGGAGGCCCTCTAAAGAATTTTCTCGAAGCCGAGGCTGTACGGCTGGGAATAAATAGAGCCTTGATTTTCCCCGGTTCCTTTCCCTGGGAGATGATGCCCAATATTTACGCAGGTGCCGATGTTTTTGTCTTTGCGTCCGTAACCGAAACCCAGGGACTGGTTATTGCCGAGGCAAAGGCAGCCGGCTTGCCGGTAGTAGCGGTAAAAGCCTTTGGCGTGGCCGACATGGTGGAAGACGGCGAGGATGGTTTCTTGACCCCATTGGACATAAATTCTTTCGTGGAGCGGGTAATGGTTCTCCTTAATAAAGAGACCTTACGCCAGGAAATGAGCCGCAAAGCCTACTTGAATGCCCAGAAATTAGCGGCTCCTCTCGTAGCAGCTAAACTGGCTGCAGCTTACTACGAGCTTCTTTAACATTAAATAGGAGTGTGATCGATTTTTGAACTCTATACGTGTACGCTTTGCCCCCAGCCCGACAGGAAGCCTGCATATTGGCGGAGCCCGCACCGCCCTTTTTAACTGGCTTTTTGCCCGCCGAAATGAGGGGCGGTTTATATTAAGGATTGACGATACCGACCTGGAACGCTCAACAGAAAAATCTTACCACGAGATCCTTGACGCCTTACGCTGGTTGGGCCTGGAGTGGGATGAAGGTCCTTATTTACAATCCCAACGCCTGGAACGATACCGCCGGGCAGCCCTAGAACTTCTAAATAGCGGCAGGGCTTATCTATGTTATTGCACGCCGGAAGAGCTGGCGGCGCGACGTAAAGCCGCCCAGGCCAGCGGCCGGGCACCTATGTACGACCGCCGCTGCCGCTACCTAACGCCGGAAGAACGTAGCCGGTTAGAAGACGAGGGTCGGCAGCCGGCAATACGCCTAGCGATACCGGATTCGGGCACCACCGTTGTCCGGGACCTCATTAGGGGTGAGGTGAGTTTTGAAAATAGCACGATAGACGATTTCATTATCATGAAATCGAACGGGATACCAACTTATAACTTCGCCACCGTAATCGACGATTATGATATGCAGATCACGCACGTCATCAGGGCAGAAGAACATTTATCGAACACTCCCAAGCAGATCCTGGTTTTTGAAGCGTTGGGGTACGAATTACCCTACTTTGCCCATGTGCCCATGATTTTGGCGCCCGATCGCAGCAAGCTTTCCAAGCGCCACGGCGCCACTTCCGTAGAAGAATACCGCGATGCCGGGTACCTACCGGAAGCTATTATCAATTATCTCGCCCTGCTCGGCTGGTCGCCAGAGGGGGAGGAAGAAATTCTACCTCTGGAGAAGATTATTTCATCTTTTTCCTTGGAAAAAGTTTCTAAAAATGCCGCCATCTATGATATCAAAAAATTAACCTGGATGAACGGCCACTATTTGAGGGAAACCGACCTTGACCGTATAACCGAGATGGCCATCCCCTTCCTCCAGAAAAAGGGGTTTATTGCCGAGCCGCTGGCGCCGGAAAGTTATGCTTACGTCCGCCGGGTAGTAGGGGTAGTCAGGGATAGGGTAAAAACCTTGGAAGAAATTGCTGATGCTGCTTCCTACTTTTTCCAAGAAATAACTTCATACGAAGAAAAAGGCATAAATAAATACTTCACCCGCCCCGACGTAGCCGATTTACTGGAGCGCTGCCGGGAGCGTTTGGCCGAAGTCGAGGAATTCAGTGCCCAGAACACGGAAGCCGCCTACCGCGCTTTAAGTGAAGAACTGGGGGTGCCAACCGGCCAATTATTCCATCCCACCAGGCTTGCCGTTTCCGGCCGTACCATGGGGCCGGGGTTATTTGATATACTAGAGATTCTGGGGAAGGAAAGGGTGCTGGAGCGGCTGAAAAAAGCCGCCAACTACGTGAGAAAAATAACCGGTTAACTTAAAAAAGCTGCTACCAAGGCAACAAGAAAGATACCATCAAAGACGCCGGCGCCGCCAATGCTCACCACCTGCGCCCGCAACCTGCGGATAGCGGGGAGGTTTAAAAGGTCGGCGCCGATAAGCGTCCCCAGAGCCCCGGCAATATAGGCCACAGGCGCTGCATTATGGGGTACAAGCAATAAGGCTGTTACTGCCGCTACCAGGGGAGGTATAAAAGCCGGGAGGGAAATACCTACCCCCTGGACGGGGCGGGCCAGGAGTTTACTTATAAAGGCGACTACCAGCGTGGCTAGGACCGTTTGAGTAAAGGGGGCGCGCGTGGCTAAAAGATACAAAGAGAAAATTACCGGGATCACGGCGCCCCCCACATTCACGCATAAAACCTGCTGGCGTACCTGGGGCGGGTAGTAAAAGAAAAAGAAGGGAAAAAGGGGAAACTGGGGTTCCTGCAGGTAAATTTTCCGCCGCGAAACCGGTATATTAATTAAGCTCCCGATGGCCGATGCCACTAGGAGCATGAGCGCGCCTGAAGGGGAAAGGCCCAGGCGTGCAAAAGAAAAAATAGCCAGGTTAAGGAATATACTTGCCAGCAGGAAGGGGATAAATAAAATAAGAAAGAGAAGCGGCCAAAGCATTGCCTAAACACTCCTTTATTTCTATTATGCCTCTAAGGTGTAAACATTACAATAGGCTTGACTTAGAAGGTTGTATATGCTAAATTTTAAGGTGCAGGGCAATGCGGGATGGTGTAACGGTAGCACCCATGACTCTGGATCATGTTGTCCTGGTTCGAATCCAGGTCCCGCAGCCAAGAAAAATCAAGGCCTCCGGAGTTCCGGAGGCCTTAAGTTTACCTGCGTTTAACCCCCCTATTTGACCCCTACACGAAAAACCCTGCTTATATATGGGGCACCTCTTTCCCTACGAGGATCTCTTCCAATTTTGCCGAAGCCTTTTTCTTCAGCTGTTCAGTCACCTTGGTATATATGTCAGCAGTCAAGTCTATGCTAGTGTGTCGAGTAGTTTTTGAACTCTTCACTCGCTTCCATAAGAAGAGTAACAAAGGTGTGCCTTAAAGTTTGGAAAATAAGGATTCTGCGAAAAGGCGCTAAGAGAGCCTTTAAGCTGTCGAGGGGCTATTGTTTAGGCGAGGTTTTCCAAAAGCGGGCAATAGCTATATTAACCGGCGCTATCAATTAGGTGCATCCGTCTCCTAGCTTCAAGATCAAAAAAAAAAAAACAGCGGCAATGGGGGACTTATCGTGGTTAAATCTGGCCTGCAGCCCGCAACCGGGAGCCACCCGGCCGCGGGCCTAAGCGAGGTCTTGGGCGGCGATGCTCCCTTAAAGCTTGGAGGCGACGGGGTCTTTATCTATATCTTTACAGGCTAAAATCGTAATCGCGTCTACCGGAACTCCGAAGTCGTTATACATGGGTTTAGGAAATTGGTAAGTGCGATATTCTATAACTTTATTATCAATATTTTTAAATTCAGTATGAACCAGCTTGGCTCCAGATAAGCAAATACGTTCTTCCGCACGGGCATAGGCCATGAAGGTCTCGGGATGAAGGCCTTTTCGGTAAAAAATGTCGGCTAGTTTATATTTCAGCGCAAAAAGTTCCTCATACGTCATCATTTTAATCCCTCCAACTTATTTACTTTGATTAAATTCGCGTAATTTGTCAATAGGCAAGAGAAATTTTTATTGGGCCTGAAAAATTTAAACCCGGCCTCTGCCGGGTTTTTGATTACATAATATCGCATTTCCAGTTCCAACCGCTGTTATTATCCCAATTGCTGGCGCTATCTTTAAAGCAGAAGTTAATTTCCCTATTTCCTAAGGCGGGAATAGTAGCTACGCAGCTTCTGTCGCTCTGCCAGCCCATCGCTACCGTAGCAGAGGATTGCCACCCATCATAGCCGTAATGCAGCCACACGGCATCGGCGCCGCTATTTACCAGCAGCCCTTTATATTTGATAGTGACGTTCTGTCCCTTGCGAACCGGGTGAGGCTCAATAGCCACACGATCGTCATGATGCATAATTTTTCACCTCCTTTCCGCTAAAAGATGCCAGACGTTTTCTTGACGTTGAGCGGGCTGGAGGGCTCTATGGTAGACATTCATAGTATGTCTTACCATTTCGTTAATTGTGAAATTCCTGGTCACCAGCCATCTTCCTCTTTCACCTAAGGACCTGCCTATGGCAGGATGATGGAGCAATTCAATGCATCGTAGGGCTAATTCTTCATGATCGCCTCTAGCAACAACAAACCCCGTGACTCCGTTCTGCACAACTTCAGGCATGCCGCCTGAATCCGTAACAATTAAGGGTTTAGCCGTTGCCAGGGCTTCAAGCATCACCAGACCAAAGGGTTCCTGGTAACGGGAAGGGTAAATACAAATGTCCGCCGCCTTGTACATGAGGCTGAGCTGTTCATCGGAAAAAAGCTGCACAAAAATATTATTTCTTACCCCCAGTTCATCTGCTAAATCCAGAATTAATTTGATTTCCTTTTGCTGGACCCCTCCCCAGTCTACTATCGTGCCAGTACCGGAAAAAACCATGAGCACATCGGGAAATTTCTCTTTTATTAAAGGCAGTGCCCGCACGCTAATATCACAACCCTTAGCCAAACTCATCCGGGCAGGGTGAAAGATCACCCGTCGCCCCTTCAAATGGGGAAATTCTTTTTCGATTTTTTTCCTGTCGCGAGCTGCAGGTGGACGAAAACGATTCGTATCAACGCCGTGGTAAACTACTTCTATCCTGTCCCTGGGGTAACCGTTAGCTACAAGTTCTTTTTTAATATAGTTGCTTACGGCAATTATCCGGTCCCAGTGTTCGCGCCAGACCAACATATCCTTCCAGAGCTGGTCGTCCCAAACGTTGTGGGCCGTCAAGATAACCGGGATTTTTTTGTCATGCCTTATCTTAAAAAGCGTCCTGGCATGTACCGGGCTGAAATAATGTAAGTTATGGGCGTGGATGACATCGGGCCTGGCTTCTTCAATGAAGCTCCAGATTTCCTCTTCGATATCGCGGGCTTTTTCTTCTATAATGCGCGGAGATAAATTGTTTAGATTCATCAAAGGGCTTCTCCGCACATTTACGCCTTTCCAAACTAAACGCGCCGGTTCCCCTTCCAGTTCTCCCGTTAAAAGAAAAACTATATGCCCTCTTTTAACCTGTTCAGGGCAAAGAATAGCTAAATGGGTCTCAACCCCACCAATAGTGGGGGGAAAGGCCCAGTGGATGGTAGCTATACGCACAAAAACTTTCCTCCTTAAAAACTCTTTGGGCCCCTGATTATGTTTTTACGCTTTTAGTATTTCGTAATTGAGCCTTCAACATGCGGAAATTATAAGGTAACAGTTGGCAAATTGACAACTTTTACAAAGATAGGTATGATAAAGCTGCTTGCAATCCCATTGCTAGAAAGGTAGATGATAAGGCTTGCGTCTTGGGGCCCATTTATCTATTGCCCAGGGATTAAATAAATCTTTAGAAATGGCCTCGTTTATAAAGGCCAATACTTTTCAATATTTTACGCGTAACCCCCGGGGCGGGGCAGCTAGGGAGATTCCGCCCTCGGAGATAAACGCCTGGATGTCGGAAAGAAAAAAAAGGGATATTTTCCCGGTATTCGGTCATTTGCCCTATACCGTTAATCTAGCCGCACCGCCGGGCAAACAGCGGGAATTTGCCGGCATGGTCTTGGCAGAGGATTTAAAAAGGGTAGGGGAGATGGGCGGCGAGTACATTGTCAGCCATCCGGGACGCCATGAAGGAGACCGTCAGGCGGCTCTGAAACGCCTAGCTTCTCTGGTAAATCAAATTTTAGATAATCGTACAAAAGAAGGGCCTGTCCTGCTCCTGGAAACCATGGCCTGCCAGGGCAAGGAATTAGGTAGCATAGATGATTTGCAGCAAGCTTTAGATTACCTTGATTGGCGAGAAGGGGTGGGCATATGCCTGGACTCGGCCCACCTTTTTGAGGCAGGCTGGGATTTACGCACCGAGGAGGGGTGTAACCGACTGGTGGCTGAGCTGGAAGAGAAAATTGGGCTTCATAGGGTGAAGGCTATGCATCTCAATGACTCCCTTACGCCCCTGGGCAGCCACCGGGATCGACACGCCTGTATTGGGGCAGGGGAACTGGGGAAAGAAGGTATAAGCTCTATCGTTAATCATAAATTTTTTGGAAGTTTGCCGTTGATCCTGGAAACAACAGTTGAAAGGTATGAGCAATACGGGGACGAAATCGCAAGAGTTCTGGCGCTAGTCAAATAAAATAAAATAACTAATTTTTAACTTAAGTCTCCAGAGCAAGAGAGGCCATAAAATCAGACCCCTTTTATTTGAGGAGGCGATTAATTTCGCGGCGTTAACCAAGCGGTAGTCGTAGTGGGCTCCCGCCCAATGTGTCGAGGGCCAGTGGGAAGGTTGATGGCAATTTGTTAACGTACTCCGACCTGCAGGACAACCTTTAAAGGGTGGGGCAGGGCAGGGGGGATCGTACAAGACAATGCCCCCCGTTACGCAGGTTGCATTTTGGGAGGGCAGCGACCCCCGGACGGCTTAACCGGGCGACGGCGTACTCTCCTCGCCATTTTTTCCGCAAAAAACTGCGGGTCCTCGAACCCGCAAACCCTTAATTTTATTAGTTCTGGTAGCCCTACGGGGATTCGAACCCCGGTTACCGCCGTGAGAGGGCGGCGTCCTAGACCACTAGACGATAGGGCCGTAACCGAAAGCAATTATAACATATTGTTACCGTTAAGATCAACCCTTAAACCTTTTTCGTACGTGTAAAGCTTTAGTAGGCAAAAAGAGACCCCACTTAAATTTTTAGTTTGACGGCCTATTCCTTCCTGGCTTTAGGGATTATACTGTAGCCCTT
>JASUSV010000069.1 GCA_030445865.1 Clostridia bacterium | reverse complement strand
AAGACTTGATCTGCCCTCTTAGACTTCATCATAAAAAATGAAAATCTAAGAGAGCAGGAGATTCAATAAGCTAGAAGCAAATTATTGAGATAGGAGGTTAAAGTCATGGCGCTTACCGGGATAGCTATGAGCAGGCCCATCGTTAAACCCGTGATGTGGTAACGCGCCTCCAGGACGTCAGATACGAAACTCAAGACGCCGAAGAGGATGAAAAGCACCATCATGCCGCTTAAAAAGCAGCCCAGCAAGGATACGCCTTTTTTCCGGAAGATCTCCTTGACGGTGGCGAAATATTGCGTAAGAGTCAGTTGTTTTTTAGATTCTTGCCTGGGTTCCTTTACCATTAGCCAGACGGCGATGCCAATGGGAATGGCCAGGAAACCGTAAGCGAAAAAAGGGGTGAACCAGCCTATAAGGCCGAGACTGGCACCGGCGACAGGGCTGACGACCTTTCCCAGGCCGTTGGATGCTTCAAGGAGCCCCAGGGCTTTGGTGCGCTCTTTTGTTTGAAAAATATCGCCGGTTAGGGCCATAGCCAGCTGGTAAGTCCCCCCGGCGCCGAAGCCCTGGATAACCCGCCCTCCCAGTATGAGATAATAAGGCGAGGCCATAAAGAGGGCCGCCAGGCCGGCCAGGAGTCCGCCGAGGCCGTAAATAACCAGCGCCGGCGCCATGACCAGCTTGCGGCTGGTGCGGTCGGAGAGAAACCCGGCGAAGGGGATGGTGAAACCGGCCGGCAGGGAAAAGGCGGTGATCAGAAGCCCTACTTCCACCAGGTTTAAATCCATGGCCGCCCGCATCTTGGGCAGGAGGGGTATGAGCATGGAGTTGCCCAGGACCATAATAAAAGGTACGGCGCATAGAATGGCGAACGGAAGTTTTAAAGAAGAGTGCAAGCAAGAACTCCTTTCCCATGTTCTTCTATTTTAGCCGGGCAGATCATAAGAGTTTAGAGGGGGGAGTAGTATGTTCTTTTTTTTGCCCGAAAAGCACGTTTTAGGTATGGCCTCCATGCGTATTATTTCCGGTTTGATAGAAATTATGGCTGCCCTGCTGATGTTAAAATTTAACCGCGTCGAAGATGCGTTGCGCATTAACGCCGTCCTGGCCCTCATCGGGCCGACCGTTCTTTTGCTGGTGACCAGCCTGGGGCTCTGGGGAATGGCCGGGCGCGCTTCGCCCGCCAAATTGGCCTTTATACTCCTGGGAGTAGCCTTAATTTTTTATGGAACGCGCAAGATATAATAAGTTGTATTTTTAAGTAGCCGTTAGCTCGCCTCCTGAATAGAGTAAAAAAGGCCAAAGAATATAAGGAGGCGAAAGCTTATGTTAACCACCGCGGAAAATAAATCTGCCTGGCAGGGTGTTCTCGATTTCCCTTTATCCGGGCGTAAGCAAAAGCCCCGCCGGACGGGCCTTACCATGGTAATCGATAAGGGGCTGGGTTTAACCGAAATGCGCGATCTATTGGAGATGGCCGCGCCGTATATTGATTTTATTAAATTGGGTTTTGGCACCTCGGTCTTTTACCCGGCAAAAATCCTGGCTGAAAAAATTCGGCTGGTTAAATCTTATGGCGTAGATATTTTCCCCGGCGGGACTTTTCTAGAAGTCTCCCTCTTTCAAGGAAAGCTGGATCTTTATTTGCAAAAGGCGGCTGAACTGGGATATACTTTTATCGAAGTTTCTGACGGTACCATACCCCTAACACCGGAGGAGCGCCTGATGGCCATTCGTAAAGCACAAGACTTTGGCTTCCAGGTAATCGCGGAAGTAGGCAAAAAAGACCCGCGGGACCGCCTGGACAACAGTTTAATTTTAGAGCAAATAAAGCAGGACCTGAACGCAGGGGTCTACAAAGTCATTGTAGAAGGGCGGGAATCCGGCAGGGGTGTGGTTATTTACGCTGGAGACGGCTCCGTGCTGGAGAAAGATCTCGAAGAGCTTGCATGCGGGGTCCCCTGTCTGGATGATATTATTTGGGAGGCGCCCCTTAAGAATCAGCAGCAAGAATTAATATTACGCTTCGGCCCTAACGTAAACCTGGGCAACATCCACCCGGCAGATGTCCTGGCCTTAGAGGCCTTGAGAGTGGGCTTGCGGGGCGATACCTTGAGATCGGTGATTTAAAGTAGCAGGATTCTTCATATGCGTGGCGAATATGCTTTATCAGTTGTGCTTTGGAGGGGTAGCGGTGGAACTTGACGTATTTGCGACGGTCAACGGCGCGCTGGACGAGGGTTTAAACGGCAAAGTAGTAGTGGTAACTGATGTTTTGCGGGCCACGACTACTATTACCGTAGCCTTAACCTCCGGTTGCCTGGAGGTTATCCCCGTGCTCACGCCGGAAGAAGCCATTGAGATGCGGGAACGCCTGGGTAACGGCGAGCACCTGCTCCTCGGCGGCGAACGGGGGGCATTGAAGATACCCGGGTTTCACCTGGGAAACTCCCCTTTAGAATATACGCCAGAAGTAGTTGAGGGCAAACGCCTGATCATGACCACCACCAACGGCACCCGGGCCATCCGCCGGGCGGCGGCAGGAAAGTTGGTCCTGCTGGGGGCCCTGGTTAACGCCCCGGCCGTAGCCGCTGCAGCCGCTAAAGCCGAAGCCGATGTTTCTTTTCTCTGTGCCGGCACCAAGGACAGGTTTTCCCTGGAAGATTTTTTAACTGCAGGAGCCCTGGTGGAAGAGATGCTCAAGCAACACGACTATACCTTGCGCGACGGCGCCAGGGCCGCGCTGGAAGTCTACCGGGCCTACCGCAGCGATATTTTGGGGGCTTTCCGCTCCAGTTATCACGGCCAGCAATTAATCGAGCTGGGGCTGGAAGAAGATCTGGACTATTGTGCCCAACTGGGCACACTGGATATAGTGCCCGTATACGCCGGCGGGCTGATTAAAAAGCTAGTTTAAATTCTGGCGGCGGGGTTAGCTGCATATAATGATTTAAGCTTAAAGCTCTCTTTAAGGGATAGGTCAAAGATGAGCGCAGCTACCCTGCTTTTGCTTTTAATTATGGTTTTGGGTATTCTCGGCCGCTCCAATATCATCGCCGCGGCGGCTGCCATTTTGCTCTTGCTCCAGTTTGTCAACTTTGAACGCTTTTTGCCTGCCCTGGAGCGCCGCGCCTTGGAGGCCGGCCTTATTTTTCTGGTCATTTCCGTGCTGGTGCCTTTTGCGGCCGGCCGTGTTCCTGCCAGCGAACTCCTGCGTTCTTTCATTACTTTGCCGGGAATTTTGGCCATTGTGAGCGGGATCCTGGCCACCCACCTCAACTGCCAGGGGTTGGAACTACTGCAGCGCCAGCCGCAAATGCTGATCGGTCTGGTTTTAGGATCGATTATCGGCGTCGCTTTTTTTGGCGGCATACCTGTCGGTCCCTTAATGGCCGGAGGCATAGCCGCTCTCCTTTTCCAACTGGTTGCCCTGTTGCGCTAAATTTGCATAATAAATAAAAAAGCTGGTGGGCATACTGAAACTAAAGCCAAGGCAGGTGAAATTATTGCAGGCAAAAGTATATCCCCCGGAAGTGGTGCCGGAAGGCCCGGAACCAAATACCACCCCTCACCCTCTAACTTCTCCGCCGGAATTTCCCTCTGAAGTAACCGAACCGGCGGAAAAGCCCCCCAAAGGGGGATTTTTTTGTTATAATTTACCTTAGTTTAAAGCTTTGAGAGGAGATGGGGTTTGTGGAGCGCAAGAAGGTGACCCTACCGCATTTGAGAGAAATGAAAATGCGCGGCGAAAAGATTGCCATGGTTACTGCCTACGATTACCCCACGGCGCTCTTGGCCGACCGGGCCGGTATGGACATGCTTTTAGTAGGTGATTCCCTGGCCATGGTAGTACTGGGGTACGAAGGCACCGTGCCGGTGACCATGGAGGAAATGCTGCATCACACCAAGGCGGTCATGAGGGCGCGGCCGGCAGCCTTCGTGGTGGCCGACCTGCCCTTTCTGTCGTACCAGGTGGGGCGGGAAGAGGCCATTCGCAATGCCGGCCGCTTTTTAAAAGAAGGCGGAGCCGATGCCGTCAAGCTGGAAGGCGGCGGAGCTATGGTGCCTATTGTCCGGGCAGTGGTAGAGGCCGGTATCCCGGTCATGGGCCACCTGGGCTTGACGCCGCAGACGGCCTCCCTTTTAGGGGGATTCCGTGTCCAGGGGAAGGGGGCCGAAGCGGCCGAGCGTATTATGGCCGACGCTAAAGCGCTGGAGGAGGCCGGCGCCTTCAGCCTGGTTTTAGAGTGCGTTCCATCAGCTCTGGCCGCCGAGATCACTGCCCAGCTTAAAATCCCGGTAATAGGTATAGGCGCCGGCCCGCACTGCGACGGCCAGGTCCTCGTCTTTCACGACCTGGTAGGGCTTTTTGACCGTTTTTTACCTAAATTTGTCAAGCGTTACGCCAATTTAAGCGAAGAGATCGTAGCTGCCTTAAGCCAGTACTGCCAGGAAGTGCGCACCGGCGTTTTTCCGGGGGAGGAACATTCTTTTAAATGATGAGCTACCTTGACCTGGCTATTTTATTGGTGCTGGCCTGGGGCGGCTGGAAGGGCCTGCGCAGCGGGGGCATTAACTTTCTGGCCGGCTGGGCCGGCTACATCCTGGGTGCCGTAGTGGCCGGTAGTCTCGCAGCTCCGCTGGCCGCCTGGGTGGAGAGCGCCTGGCATTTGGGGGAAATTTGGGGCCCAGCCCTGGCGCGGGCATTCCCCCTGCCCCGGCCGATTTTGGCCCAGGGCCTGGCTCCGGCGGCCAGGCAGCAGGTTGAGGTTTACCTGCAAGGGCTTTTCCTGCCCGCCGGTTTAAAAGACGGGCTGGTGCGTTCGCTGGCTGAAGCTGCGGCCCGCGGCCAGGCCAACGTTGGCCAGGCCCTGGGCGGTTACCTGGTGCTTATTTTATTAAAAATTGCCTTGGCAGTGCTGCTCTTTTTCTTGACTTTGAAGCTCCTGCGATGGCTGGCCGCTTTTCTGAGCCGCATGTTAGGTTTTACGCCGCTGGGGCCTTTCAACCGTATTTTGGGCCTGGTTTTAGGTGCGGGAGCCCAAGCGGTCTGGCTCTCCTTGTTCCTGGGCCTGCTCGCTTTACCCATTTTGCAGTCAGGCCTTTTAAAGGCAGGGGGGCTGAGCGCTAAAATCGCCCCCGTATTCCATAATTCCCTTTTTATAAGGCCCCTGGAGGAGCTTTATTTCTGGCTAAAAGGCATGTTGCAGCATACCTTATTTTAAAAAATTATTTTGAAAAGGAGGCTTTTCTTTGAGTAAGGAGAGCAGTCAAGGCCAAAAGAGGTTAAAAGAACTCGGGTTAAACGAGAAAAGCGCCTGGGAACGCCTAGATGCCCGGGAAAAGGAACGGGTTTTCGCTTTTTGTGAAGGATATAAGGATTTTTTGACCCGGGCCAAGACGGAGCGGGAGGCGATCGAGGCGGCGCTGGAGCTTGCCGGCCGGCGCGGCTTTAAAAGCCTGGACGGCATAAAGGGGCCGGAACCGGGGACCAAATTTTATCTGGAATGGCGGGGTAAAGTAGCCCTTCTGGGAGTCTGGGGACAGGCCCCGCTGGAGAAAGGCTTGCACCTGGTGGGCGCCCACGTCGATGCGCCGCGCCTGGACTTAAAGCCCCAGCCCCTTTACGAAGAAGCCGGCTTGGCCATGTTTAAAACCCATTACTACGGCGGTATTAAAAAATACCAGTGGACGGCCCTGCCTCTTGCCCTGCATGGTGTGGTTATTCTACACGACGGGCGTAAAATAAACATCAAGATTGGCGAAGATCCCGGAGATCCCGTGCTGGCCATCAGCGATCTCCTACCGCACCTGGCCAAAGATCAGATGAAGAAACCCCTGGAAGAAGCCTTCAGCGGCGACGATCTCAATCTAGTAATTGGCAACCTGCCTTATGCCGATGAAGAGGTTAAGGAAAAAGTTAAACTCGCCATCCTGGACCAGCTTCACCGCCAGTACGGCCTGGTGGAAGAAGATTTTATCTCGGCAGAACTGGAGCTGGTGCCGGCGGGGCCGGCGCGGGACCTGGGGTTGGACCGCAGTATGATAGGGGCTTACGGCCAGGATGACCGCGTCTGCGCCTATACCGCCCTTCAGGCCATCTTGGAGTTAGAGAGACCGGAGCGCACCGCTTTAGTTTTACTTGTAGATAAAGAGGAGATCGGCAGTACCGGCAATACAGGCGCCCAGTCGCGTTTTCTGGCCCTGGCGGTTACCGAGCTGGCCGGGCGGGCCGGCAGCGCCGACATCTTAAGCGTTAGCCGGGTGCTGGCATCTTCCCGGGCTATTTCGGCCGACGTAACGGCTGCCCTGGATCCTACTTATGAGGGAGTCTACGATAAACGCAATGTAGCCCTATTGGGCCGGGGCGTAGTCTTGAGCAAATATTCGGGCTCGCGGGGCAAGTACGAGGCCAACGATGCCAGCGCCGAGTTCATGGGCTACTTACGCCGCCTCTTCAATGCGGCAGGAGTGATCTGGCAGACGGGAGAGCTGGGTAAAGTAGATGCCGGCGGCGGCGGCACTATAGCCAAGTATCTGGCCTATTTCGGCCTGGACGTAGCCGATTGCGGGCCGGCCCTGCTCTCCATGCATGCGCCTCTGGAAATTGCCAGCAAAGTGGATGTTTACCAGGCCTACCGGGCCTACAGCGCTTTTCTAAAGGCGTAAAGCTCGGCCAGGAGATAATCCAAGTTAGGGAGGGTGAAACTATTGGAAAATCTGGTTGACGTGCGGGGTCTGGCCTGTCCGGAGCCGGTTATCCATACTAAAAAGGCGTTGGAGACCCTGGAAAGCGGCGAGTTGACGGCCATTGTGGACAACGAAGTGGCCCGCGACAACATCGTTAAACTGGCGCGCAGCTTGGATTGCTCCGTCCAGGTGGAGCAGCAGGGTCAGGACTATTACATCCATATCCGCAAGGAAGGCTTTTCGGCCACCGCCCTGGCCACCCGGCCGGGCCAGGTCCTTCTAATTACCACCAGCGCTCTCGGGCAGGGCTCGGTAGAGCTGGGCGAGATCTTGTTGCGCAATTTCCTCTATACCTTGGCCGAGAGCGAGGTTTTACCCCAGCGCCTTATTTTATTAAATGCCGGTGTAAAGCTGGCCTGTGAGGGGTCGCCGGCTCTGGCCAGCCTTATGGAGTTGGAGCGGAAAGGCGTGGAGGTCCTCGCCTGCGGTACCTGCCTGGATTATTATCAAATGAAAGAAAGGCTCTGTGTGGGCAGCATCACCAACATGTATAGCGTCGTCGAGCACCTTTTAGGAGCGGAGAAGGTTATAACTCTTTAAATTTTCGGGGTGAGGGCAGTGGCCGACTATCACCTGGGCGACGTGGTGCAGTTGCGCAAGCCGCATCCCTGCGGCAGCGACCGCTGGGAGATCTTACGGGTGGGTATGGATTTCCGCCTTCGCTGCCTGGGGTGCGGTCATTTAATATTGATACCTAGGGCGAAGTTTGAAAAGAGCGTCAAGAAATTAATTGCTTCAGTTCACGGGGCTTGTCCTGAAAGCAAAGGTAATTAAGATTGAGCAAGAGCTGGCGGCAGCCGGCCAGGGATAAAAGGCCGGGAGGCAGGGAGCGGATAGTAGTAAATTTGGCTGCCTCCTCGGCCTCTAAATAGCTACCCCGCAGCACGGGGATTTTTAACCTTCTTTCGATCTGGTCGGCATGGTGTTCGGCGGTAGGGCATTTGTAGGCAAAAAACTGGCAGGAACCGAAAACCAGCACATCTATCTTTTCCCTGATATGCATCTGCTGAGCCACTTTTATTCTGCCTTCTCCGGGGCAGCCCGGGCAGGGCTGGATGGCGACGATTTTAGCCTTCGATAGCTTTCCTAAAGGCCCGCATTTTTCTTCTAGCGCCAGGAAGCAGAGGATATGGGTGTCGTAGCCCGGGCAGCCGCTCTTCCAATTATCGCGACAAGAAATAATACCGACGCGCATGTACTTAGTTTTTACCCCTTTAATGCTTAGAGTGTAGATTTTGACCAACGCTGGTAGTTTAACATAAGAGGTTCTCAGAAAGCTGTCGTATTTTGGCGACAACTAAAATAGTAATGTTATAATATATCTTACTATTTACAAAAACCCCGCCAGAATGCCCCGGTTTCAACCGGGGGATGAATGGCGGCTTGGCTTTCTCTTCCGGCTGTGGTACAATTTAAGCAGGCTGGAGGAGAGGTTAAATGCAGACGGTAACCCTCAAAGTAAAACTCCTGTCACCCAACAAAGGCAAGCTGGAGAAAATGGCCCGCATGGCTTGTACCTACCGCCAGGCGTGCTCCTGGTTCCTGGAGCAAGCAGAAGCTTTGAACACTACC
>JASUSV010000068.1 GCA_030445865.1 Clostridia bacterium | reverse complement strand
AAGTTCACTTTTTGTATTTTAGATTCAATCTTATCAATCTTAATCTATTGGCCAATGATTGTTGTCAGTTGGCGGTCAAATAGTGTGGGCGGTAACAGCTGGCTGTCTTTCATGTTCGGCAACTCACCGTGAATTATTGTGCTTAAAGCCCGCCGTTCTTCCCTGCCGGACTTCCCGGGAGCCCGGCAACACCCTGTGGTGGGGCAGAGGGGCGGCGGGTAGGCGGGGTAACTCCCCCTCCCGGTATGTGCCTTAGGGCGGATGCCGCCTGCAGGGATTTCCCTGTAGCCCACAAATGTGGGATCTGTCCGGGGGACGGAAAACGCCGGGAAGCAGCCCGGCAGCCGGAGGCCTGAAACCGGGGAAATGTGGGCCTCCCTGTTAAACAGGGGTGCCGGGCAGCCAGACGGAAGACAGGAGGTGGCCGTCGGCTCCAACAGTATAGTGCTCGTTGGAGTCTGCACAATGAGTACCTAACAAAGCTATAGATTGTTTAGCTTTGTATAGGGAAAATTGACCTCTTCCGCGAAACTGTAGACTGCCCGCCTCTTTAGCCCTGCAAAAGCCGTTAAACTCCACTCACTACCAAATTTTTATCTCGGCTGAAGAAGAAGATAGATTTAAAGTTATGAGCACTAGTCAAGGCTACCGCCTTCAGCCAGGATTAGGCTTGCAATTGTGTCAGCGGTAGTGGTATATTTTGGGTAAGATAATCTTTCTGAAAGTAAGGAGGAAGTGTTCCATGTCCACGTTTTTAGTACGCTTAACCAGTAAAGGACAGATGACTATTCCCCAAAGTGTCAGAGAAGCTTTGGGACTGAAGGCAGGCGACTATTTAACCATTTTAGTAGAACAAGACGAGATACGTTTAAAAAAGGTTCAACCGGTGAAACCCCTGAGTAAAGAAGACCCTATATGGAAATTAGTTGGTGCCGGGAACAGTGGACTTAGAGACGTCGCTCTCAAACATGATTATTACCTGGCTAAAGGTGAAATGGAAAGATGGAAAGAATAATGGTAGATACGAGTGCTATTTATGCCCTTATTGATCGTTCGGATGATTGTCATGAGAAGGCCAAGTATCTCTTTAAAAAATTAAGCGAACGGGATGTTGATTTGATGTTAACGAATTTTATCTTGGCAGAAACCCATGCCTTGATTTTGAGCCGTTTGGGTCATGAACTGGCCCGTGAATGGGTAAAGAACTTGATTTGGAAAATTGAGCGCGTTAAGGAAGAAGATGAAAAGCGAGCCAGGGAAATTATAATTACGTACAAAGATAAGTCTTTTTCTTATACCGATGCTACTACTTTTGCAGTTATGGAGCGGCTAAAGCTGAATGTAGTTCTGGCTTTTGATAATCATTTTGCTCAGTTTGGTTGGCAATGCTTTGAGGGTTGACGTGGTTAATTTTATTTAAAGACCCATGGGAAGTCCATTGCCGTAGAAAAGGCTGACTCGGCCGAAACGATCCCTGTCCCTGCGGGAGCGGGAAGAAATACAAGAAATGTTGTCTTCCCCTGGAGAGGAGAAAGCGGTGGAGCGTGGAAGAGGTTCGTTCCCTTTCCACGGAAGAGATAATTTCTAAGCCTGAAAAAGTCCTCTTTTTGTTATACTCCAAGGGGGTCCCATTTTATGTATTCTCTTTTTTGCATTGAATTTTGACCCCTGGCCAGCAGTATCCCAACCACGTCAGGCCTCGGATGCTAGCCTGGAAAATCCGTAGAAGAAAAGAAGAATTCCTACTTCCATATCCCAAAGGTAATAATACCACCCCTCCCAGCACTTCCCCTTAAAGGCTACACAGCTGCAGCAAAACTTACCGCCTCCTCCTACGCACCAGAAACAGGCCCAACCCGAGCCCCACCCAGCTCCCAACAAATGCCGTCGCTAAACCGACTGCCCACCACGCAGGCCACGCAGGTTCCAAACCCGCAAACCAGCTCACCACAGGAATCAGGTAGGCTCCACCCATGGAAAGCCACACCGGAAGCGGGCGCTCTTCAAAGCGTTCCCCGGCCAGCCACCCCGTCGGAAAACCCGCCGCAAACAGAGAAACAAGCACGCCCAGTAGAACAGCAGCAGCCGCCCTCTCGTTCCCAATGTCCGCTTTAACCGCCTTCAAGCCAGCCAGCCACAGGCCACCACCCATGGAAGCCAATCATACCAAGCGCTTCTCCGTAATATTCGCACGCCGGGAAGCAGCACGCCTGCCGCCGACCGTAAACGTCAAACCGGACAAAATCGCCCCTACAGTCTTCTGTCAGCCCAAGACGCCGGTACGTATACGCATCTATTCCCACCACCGCACCAGTGGTCTGCATCAGGTAGGCGCCCACCGCCAGCATCAAGGCCAGTTCTTCTCGCGAAGGATAATACGTTTGCCGGTCCCCTTTGTATGAAGTGAACATGAACCTGCGGCAGCCCAGGGAATACGCCCTGACCGCCTGGTTTCCTACCGTTTCCAGACCACCCTTCGTAAGAAGAATAACCGCTGTGATAGCAAACGGAGCCTCTCTCCCCCACTTCAGAATGGTCTCCCACTCCCCCTTACCGCAGGAAACCCCCAGGTAATCCAGGTCCTTTAACCAGTACACTTTTTCAGGCAAGGTGGCGTTGGTGGTCAGTGCGGTAATGAAACCAGCCTTCCGGGCAAGACGTAAAAAGTCGTCCACACCAGGATGTAAAAGCGGTTCACCGCCACCCAGAGCTACCGCCTGATAGCCCGACTCCTTACACGTCCCAAGAACCTGCCTGAAGGTGGCTTCGTCCATAAACTCGCCCGTATGCGCCTGCTGGCAATACCCACATGCCAAGTTGCAAGCAGTCGTTATTTCGACTGACGCAACTTTCACGACTCTTCTCCTTCTTCCCTATTCTCAGTTTCGTCCCCGCTTTCATCGGCAAACAGGCCGGAAAATTCGTCCCGCATTTCTTTCAGTGTCCCTTTCAAAGCCTCAATCGCTTCGGGAATGTAAATGCTTCTCGCTTCGTTGATGTATTCTTTCATCTTCTCCACAAGCCAGTTCTTGAAACACCGCCCCGTCCAGTAAAGCTGCCAGCAGTAGTGAATTTTCTGGTGGAGGTAAGGCACTTTTTCTTCTAAAGCCCCGTAAAACTGGTAAAACCGGTCGTTGCCCGTCTGGGAAGCAAAGACGCACCAGTAAAACAGTTCTTCCTGGTTCTTTTCTGGTGGGGTTATCGTCTCAAGTAAATACCGCCCCACAGCCTGGACTTCGCTGTCTATCTCTTTGAGTATTTTCTCTACCTGCTTTGTTTCTTCTTCTACCCACCGGTAACCAACCAGATAGTGGTCCACGGTAAGCCCTTTAAATGCCGAAGGTATTTCTTTTTCTAACAGGCGCCGCCGGTGCTCCCTTAATTCAGCAGGCAGAACCGGGTCCCCATAGTCGCCGTACATAATGGCATCTTTAATGTTATCTACGTAGTCCTGGCGTGAATACTTGCCCTCCAGCAGACAGCTCATGTAGAGCTTAAATTTCCACCCAAATTGCTCCCTGGCCCGCTCCAGCACCTGTTCTACACATGCTTTGTCGACATTTTCTAAAGTAGCCAAGGACGGGATGGAAGCCCCAACTTCGCCTGGAGTCTCAATGTGAAAAGCCTCTAGAGCACGGCCACACTCCGCAGATGTCTGGCGGGCAAGCCTGACCAACTCCTGCCGTAGCTTTTCTATCTGCTCCCAGGAAAGATTGCGTAAAGTATTTTCCAAGTCATCGCTTAGAGTAATTACAAAACCTGGTTCAGAGTGCTCAATTATCATCTGTTCAAACACGGTTGACCACCTCTCTAGTCAAAAAATACCAAGCCATGATGCTGTTGGCAATACCATTAGCTAAGCAGCTGGAAACCATAAAGCCAGTAGCCCGGCTGAGCAAGTTGCACCACCTTCTTCGAATTCACGGGAACATCCATTAGCATGTCATAACCTTAGTAGTATCTTTCCTCTGCCCTCGAAACAGGCTATAATTCCCTTAGAAGGAAGTGATCTCGTGTCCGAACGTGAATTATTTTTCAACTTCATCTGCTCAACCAAACATTATCCGGCAAATGGCCACGGCGACCAAGAGACTAGAAACATCGGCTATCAATCCTAAAGCCAGGGCGTAGCGGTAACGCCGGATACCTACCGAGCCGAAATAAACGGTGAGCACATAAAAAGTGGTGTCGGTTGAGCCTTGCATGGTCGAAGCCAAAAGCCCGATAAAAGAATCTGGGCCGTGACTCCCGATCAGCTCCGCAGCAATACCCAGGGCGCCGCCCCCGGATAAGGGGCGCATTATAGCTAAAGGAAGGACTTCGGCAGGCAGGCCCAGCCGGCTCAAAACTGGGCCCAGCGCCTGGACGAAAAGCTCCATAGCGCCCGAAGCGCGAAATACGCCGACGGCTACCAGCATCCCGACAAGAAAGGGAATGATGCGCACCGCCGTTTTAAAGCCGCCTTCGGCACCCACCACAAAGGCTTCATAAACCCTTACGCCCCGCAGGTAGCCAAACAAGGGGATAAGAAAAAGCAGGGCCGGGATGGCCCAGCTGGAAATTACAATGGTAATATCGGTAAACAAAACCTATCTCCCCCGGCCGGTATAATAGCGCCGGAAAAGGCGGTCGAAAATTACGGCCACAACGGTGCTGGTGCCGGTGGCAATAATTGTCGGCCCCACTACCGCCGTAGGGTCGTTTGAACCGGCCGCTGCGCGGATGCCGATAATCGTGGCGGGGATAAAGGTAATGCAGGCCGTATTTAACCCCAAAAAGGTGCACATAGCCGGCGTGGCCTCTCCCGGGTTTTTATTCAAGGCCTGGAGTTCCTGCATGGCTTTGAGGCCGAAGGG
This sequence comes from Clostridia bacterium, assembly GCA_030445865.1. Lineage (GTDB taxonomy): Bacteria > Bacillota > DSM-521 > Neomoorellales > Neomoorellaceae > JASUSV01. The sequence continues at coordinate 3,720 of JASUSV010000068.1, read as the reverse complement.
AGTAGCAGCATTGCCCAGCCCCAAGATATTGGCGCTTAAATTCATAATAATAGAGCCGAGAGCGGGGTGGCCCGGCGGTACGTCTGGGAAAAGGTAGCCGATCACCGGCCGCAATAACCGGGCCAGTAATTGTACCAGCCCGGCTTCTTCGGCGATCTTTAACAGCCCCAGCCAGAGGGCCATGAGCCCGATCAATTCCAGGGCTAAGTTAACGGCCGTTTGGGCAGACTCTAAAGCGGCCGAAGTCACTACTTCAATGCGGCCGTTCCAGGCTGCAACGGCGATCCCGGAAAGAAGCAGCAGTAGCCAGATAAGGTTAACCATATAAAAATCCCTCCATAAGCCTCCTAAAGTAAAACTTATGAAGGGATGGTAAATATTAGACCAGAAGGATTATAGCAGGTACACACCTACCGAGCAGCGGAATGCCTGCGCGATAACCCGATATCGCTACTGCGGTCTGATTACTGTTTCCGTGCGTTTGACCTGTTCTTTAGGCTTCCGGCCCATCATCTCCTGCAGGCGGTCTAGAACGGCGGGGGCTACGTCGATAATGCGGTCTACCACGGCGTTGCCGTCTACCGGCAGGAGCCGCACCTGGCCCTTACCGACGACGAGAAAGCCGACCGGCTGCACGGAAACGCCTGCGCCGCTACCGCCCCCGAAAGGCAATGTCTTGCCACCGTTTTCCTGGCCCGGCTCATACTCCGAACCGCCGGCGGCAAAACCGCAGGTAACCCGGGAAATGGGGACGATAACCTGGCCCTCCGGCGTCTCTATCGGATCCCCAACCACGGTATTTACGTCTACCATAGCTTTAATACTTTCCATGGCCGTCTTCATTAAGGCTTCGATGGGATGATCGGCCAACTTACCTCTGCGCCCCCTTTAAAACCCGTAATAATCCCAAGCTTTTGCTCCGGCGGTAATAGCATGGCCTAGAAAATAAATAAATATACGGCAATAAAAAAACGGGGTCTTGTTCTCCCCGATTTTTCTGGACCACAATAATTACACATAAATTAATTCTCTTGGATAGGTGGTTAGAATCTCATTTTCTTTTTCCCCGATATAGATGACATCGGTTACCCGCGGCCCGCCGATCGCCGGCTGGTATATGGTCGGCAGCAATAAATCTACCACCATGCCGGCTTCAATTAATTCTGTTCTTTCTTTACCGATAATGGGGAAGAACTCGGACTGCCTTAGGCCCACGCCATACCCGATAAAATCGAGGAAGTTTTCACCGTAACCCGCTTTCTCCACTACCCGGCGTGCGGCGGCATCGACCTCGCCGGCGTTTATTCCGGGGCGCAGGGCCTCAATGGCGGCCTGCTGGGCATCCAGCAGAAGCCGGTAAACCCGCTCCTGGCCGTCCGCAATTCTGCCTAAGGCCACCGTACGGCACATTTTAGAGCAATAACCCTCAAAAGTGGCGCCCAGGTGGATAACCACCACTTCCCCATTTCGGATCACGCGGTGGCTGGCGTGAGGGTGGCTGAGCAACACGCGCGGTCCTGAAACCACCTGGGGCCGGAAAGGCGGGCCTTCAGAACCGGCCTTGCGCATAGCGTACTCGGCCTCAGCTAAGACCTCCAACTCACTGACACCCGGCCGCACCGCCTTAACAGCCGCCTCCATACCTCGGCGGACTATGCGGGAGGCCTGACGTATTTTTTCCACCTCTTCGGGCTCCTTTACCGCCCGAAGGCGGTAAAGGAGGTCCCCGGCATTCACGAAGTTAGACTCCGGGAAGGCCTGACGCAGTCCTTCATATACGCTGAACTCGACAAAATACTTCTCGAACCCTATACGCGGGTTAGAAAAGCCGCTTTTTCTTAACCATTCTACCGCTTTGCCGACAAGGTTCTCTTTAGGGAAAAAGTAGGGCTCCACCTGCAGACCGGAGTTTTCTCCAACGTAATGCGCGTCCAGCCACAGAGTAACTGCTCTTGCTTCACCCTCCCGCGGTATAAGCACGGCCATGCATTCGATCTGGGTGGTGCCGGTGAAATAGATCAAATTCTCCCGCCCGACAATGAACAGGACATCGAGGCCTCTTTCGCCCATCAACTTCTGAGCCTTCCGGATCCTCGCCTGGTAACGCATTTCTGAAGCTCCTCCAAGAATATCATTTTCACCCATTGCGGTCCACACTACTGATATGTTGGCGTTTAAGGGATTTTGTTTCTAAATTTGAGGCCGGGAAAAGGCTAAGCCGCTAGATTTTTCTTACTGCTGCATGGGCCGTTCTTTTATTCTTTGGTCTTAATTTCGCTAAGCTACAGCCTCAATCCCGGCCACGGATGGGACGTTGTACAACACCCTGACCACCGGTAAAAAGCAGAGGGTTCTTCGGGTTACTTTTCGAAATCCTGAGGTTCAACCAGCAAAGAAACGATTACTCCGCCTATTAAAGCCCAGAAGGGGGAACTTATCTTAAAAATAATTATCCCCGACATAGCTATTACCAGCGCAAAGAAGGCGCCGACGCGAAACTTTTTACTTGCAAAGGCTAGCTCAAAAGCGCTCAACAACACGCCGATCATGGCGAGCCCGGCAAGAACATTAACTAGATCGGAAGGCAAAGCTTTTACGAAGGGAACAGCCAAGCTGGCAAAAAGGCCAAATCCGCCAAAAAGAATGCCATTAACTACAGTCGCGGCGTAACGGCCAGCTTTATTTTCGCCTGCCTCTTCCGAAGAACAGATGGCCGTCATGGGGCCGGCGATATTGGCATTATGGCCGCCAAAAAACGAAGTTATAATTCCGCCGATGCCGCTAATAATTGTCATGGCATTAATAGGAGCTTTATATCCCTGAGCCGTAAGCACGCCGAATGCCTGGGCATTCTCAGCTCCAATTACCAACACGGCCAGTGGGATAGCGATTGCGAAAAAGGCGCCACCGGAGAAAGCTGGAGCGAAAATTTGAGGCAGAACCCAGACAATTTTAACGTTTGAAAATTTAAAACCACCAACAAGCAACGCCACGATTACGCCAACTATTAGAGCTCCCAGTATAGGCGACACCTTTTTGACCACGCGCTGCATCAAGAAATAGACTATAATGGCAATGCCAGCAATAAGAGGGGCTTTTTGGGTAGAGGTAACAATACCTACACCAAAACGGATCATGGCTCCCGCGATCATGCCCATAACGATAGGCAGGGGCATCCAACGCATGGCTTTACCGATAAGCCCGGTTACGCCCAAAATCAGAACTAATATACCGGCTACCAGATAAGCACCTACAACTTCATTGAAAGAAAACAGTGGCAGAGCCGAGGCCAACATAACTGCTCCAGGTATGGACCAGGCGCCGTTAATCGGTTGCTTATAATACAGAGCAAGAACCAAGCTGATTAGGCCGCCGAAAAAATAAACGGAAAAAAGCCAGGAAATAGTTTGGACATCGGTGAGCTTACCATTCTGGGCCGCGTTCATAATAATGAGGGCGGGACCGGTACAGCCAAAAATAGCTGCGATTACACCGGCAGTGATGGTTTTGTCGTTAAGATAGCCCCATAGATCTCTCAGACCCTCACCAAATCCAGGCCCCTTTTCTACAATACCGTTCCTTCCTGTCGTATTGGCATTGGGTTCCGTTGCCATAAAATCATAAAACCTCCTATCTCAATAATTTGCTTCTAGCTTATTGAATCTCCTGCTCTCTTAGATTTTCATTTTTTATGATGAAGTCTAAGAGGGCAGATCAAGT
>JASUSV010000067.1 GCA_030445865.1 Clostridia bacterium | reverse complement strand
GTTTTCCTTATGCTATTTGTTATCCTTCCTGCCATTGTGAGCGCAGTACTTCTAATCCAGGTGATCTTGGATGAGCTAATAACACCAAGCCCTATTCCTAAACCTATGGAGATTAAAATTGTAGATCCAGTAACCATTAAAAAAACTGAAAACTTATAGCTCCCCTTCTTCCAAAGTATATTAATCTCCATCGCGTTGGTCATTTTCCCATAACCAATAAATGAAATATATAGAAACCCAAGTTAGAAGGACTATACAGCCGACTAAAAAACGATTGGTTGTACCCAACCCGGGAAGCCAAGCCACAAACGCGCCAAGCATCGTACCTGTAATCGAAGTAAGAATAAACCTGGAAGCATATCGCAGCCCCAAATCCCTCTTAGAATCATTTTTATAATACATCCCAGGTGGTGGAAAATCCCAAATGTGTTTTAATAAATTTATCACAGCTTTAAACCTCATAAGCCTCCCGCCCATCTTATAACTAATAAAGCTGGATCCATTCATGTCACCCCTAAAAGAATAACTCTAGCAAATGCTAGAGTTCAGTTTGAGTGGGAAATCCTACAGCTTTTTTGCCGCCGCCTTTGCCTTTCTTGAACCCGCTGGCGGCGGGTATATTACCCAGTGCTGATATTTTTTGCGGCAGGTCAGCCGGCCGGCTGGTAGGGTCTAAGGTGCATATGTACTTATTCCTGCTTCCGTTTAACCCATAGGCGCTGCCGGCCCATTTTAGCCAGTCCCCGCCGCCTACCTGCACCTTCCTGGCAGACATTTCGGCGGCGTTGACGGCCTGCTGGTATTGGAGCCAGGCCACGAGCGCGGCTTCTTCTTCCGAATCCACCTGCTCTCTTTCCCGTTCCAGGCGCCGCCTCTCTTTTTCTTCTTCGCGATTCACAAATGCCTGCCGGACCGCATCAGCCAGGGCCTCATCCCCGGCCAATCCTGGCATTTGCTGCAAGTCCTTTAACGCCCGTCTTACCCGTTCAGCTACTACCCGGCGTTCTTTCTCATCCGCCCCATCCTTTAGCAGACCTGCTAGTTCAGCCAGGAGAGGCGCTGGGGCTGTTGGGTTATCCACTAATACCCTGGCCGCCGCCCGGGCAACCTCCTGCCGATCTGCCCTGGGAGCCTTGGCAGGGCCATGTTTACCTTGTCCCCGTGCTGGCGGTAACCCATGACGTTTGCGCCACATTCTTTCCGCGTTGGGTGTGCGGTTTCTTTTGAGGCTTTGACCTTCTGAAGGGCACACTACGCCTATATAGCGCTGCTCCGGCAATGCTCATCCTCTCCCTGGCGCTTTTATTTTTACCTTGGAAGGATATGGAACACGAAACGGCGAATATAACCGCAATACCTTTTAATTAACTGACGGAAGTTCTTTTTAAGGGCTTTTGGTACGGCTGCGGCAGCCATCCCTCGGCTTCCATGCGTTTTAGCAGGAAATTGACTGCCGCATCCCAGTAGTTCGGATCGGGGGGTAGTTCTTTAATTATCTGCTGGCTTATTGTAACAAGCTTTCCCTTTTCCCTTTTTGCTGTAACCTTGAGAAGGTACATTGGCATTAAGAAGTTACCCCCTATCTTCTGCACTTAAAAAACATATATCCTTAGTCGTGTTCTCCTGATTGATGATCTTGGTTTTTTCCTCTGGATTGTAATCCAGAAGAATTTGTAGGGCCTTGACCATGCGGGTCATATCTGGGTCGAATATTGGGATATACTCTATATCCCGCGGCCATTCTTGCGGTTGCCGTTTGGCCATTTGGCACCCCCCTTATGTACCGCTAGCTCGCCTTATCTTCGTCGAGGAGGTCGGCTACCGACACGCCAAGGGCGGAAGCAAGCTTTTCAAGGGTACGGACAGTAGGACTTTTGGTGCCTTGTTCTATTTCATAAATGTAAGAGCAAGCAACCTTTGCCTTTTTCGCTAACCCTGCTACTGATATGCCCATTTGCTGCCTAATAGTTTGTAGCCTCGTAATCAATGCGATCACCTCCGCCCAACTCTATATTATATGCTATAGCGAATCTTGTCAATACGCTATAACGTATCAACTAAAACTTTTTTTAGGTATTGTATGGTAGCTAAAAATGGCGTACCATCCGCTATAGAGGATGATGACATGGATACTGCAATTAGAATCAAACAATTGAGGGAACATAACGGCATTAGCAGAACAGAACTTGCTCGCAAAGCTGGCATTTCATTGTCTTATCTCAATGAGATAGAACGCGGCCTTAAATCGCCTACCGAACATACGTTACAAAAAATCTGTCGCGCCCTGGGCATCACTTTGGCCGAATTCTTTTCAGAAGAAACCCCTTCCCTTCCCCCTGACCTTCGTCAGCTACTCAGGGAAGCTGAAATTCTCACGCCAGCCCAGCGTAAAAAACTGGTAGAGTTCATTAGGAGTATGAAAGGTGAATAGCTGTAGACAACGACAACATAAATTATCCCTGGAAATTCAGGGCGTTTCCCCCTTTTCAATCGCCTCCTCCAGTTCGGCCGCTTTGGGCCGTGTATAAACCGCCGTCGTATCCAGGCTTTCGTGGCCCAAAATACTAGCCACCTTCACCAGGTCCACTCCGGCGTTAAGGAGATTGGTGGCGCAGCTGTGACGCAGGACGTGGGGATGCACGGACTCCAGCGCCAGGCCGGCCTGGTAGGCGTATTTCTTTAGCATCTTTTGGACGGCCCGGCTGGTCATCTTGACCCCTTTTTTACCTGGAAAAAGCCATTCGGCACCGGGGTGGACAGCCAACCACTCTTTAACCGCATTGCGGGTTTCCGGCCCCAGGGGCACTTCCCGGCGTTTCATCCCTTTGCCGCTCCGGACCACCACCTTGCCGTGCCTTTCCCCGATCTCGATATCCTCCAGTTTGAGAGCCATCACCTCCCCGACTCGCAAGCCTGCATTAAGCATCAACCTTATCAGGGCCGCATCCCTGGGCTTCCCGGCCTTTTCCACGGCCCGCAACAGCCGGTTCTGTTCCCGCCGGCTAAGGGCCTTTGGCGCCTTTTCCTGCTCTCTAACGGATTTTGGAAATTTCGGCGGCTCCTTCAGCTCCCCGGTTTCCACCGTCCAGGCCAGCCACTTCCTGATAGCCGCCATGCGTCTGTTGATGGTCCCGGGTTTCAGCCCCCTGACAGCCAGTAAATATTGCTGGTAATCGCGCAGGTCCAGGCCGGTAACGGCTGCCGGGGAGAACACCCCGTTCGTCCCCTTAAACCAGGATGCGAAATCCTGCAGGTTTTGCAGGTAACCTTTCCCAGTCCCGGGGGTACAACCCTGTTCCATCAGCCATAGATAAAATGCGGTAAAATCGTATTGCGAACTGTTTTTCATGCGTTATCACCCATAAAAAGGCCCCTTCCCTGGCATGGAAAGGGGCTTTTAGTTCGTATTTGGGGTATTTTGCGTAGTTGTTTTACGTCCGTTTGTTTCTCCAAAAAATCCCCGAAAACTGGTAGAAATTCAGAATGTGCTTGTTTCCCCCTTCCCTGGCTGGATAAAGGGAACCGGATCAGGAACGATTAAGTCAGAAGCCATATAACCGCTCCTTTCGGGGTAAGAGAAATTATGCTACAATCAGCATAGCAACCAAAAATAAAGCGTGGGAGATCCCCACGCTACCCAAAAAGTTTTTGTCTCTTATGGTAAGTTTAGCTTGCCAAAGGTCCAGTGGGTAAACCTGGTCGGCATACCGTAGGCACCGAAGGCGTAGATGACATCGGCGGGCACAAGTTCAAAGCGCATGGGAAAAAAGTCCAGGCCGAACTTTCTGGCCTGGTCGTGGATGGCTTCAATAGCTGCGGCAATAGCCTTGAACTCTTGTTCCACCTGGTTTACCCTCCTTGGCACCGCCAAAAAACTGCCGCAGGGCCTGGTAGACTTCACTTTTATCTTTAATGGCCACTGTTACCAGGCGCTCATCTTTGATGCGTTTCAGGACATTCATCAGGGTACTGGTGCGGTAATAGGGGTTGACAATCTCCTCGTAGCCCAGGAGGTTGATCCTGGGCAGAAGGGCCTGCACAGCCTCCAGGCAGGCCTCGTTGTCGCTGGGGAGATTGTCGCCGTCGGTAAAATGAAAGGGATAAATGTTATAGTCAGCCGGTGGGTAACGTTTGTCAATAATCTCCAGGGCCAGCTGGTATTTACTGCGTAAGAAACGGACTATCCAGAAAAAGAAGGCGCCATGGCAATAAAGTTAATTAGGCGCTCTTTCTCCTCCCTGCTATTTTGGCTCTCCTGTGCTACTGGTTTCTTTTCAATTAAACATTCTTCAATTAAACATTCTACAAGAATGGCATATAACCTTCTTTCCTCCTCGGGCGTAGGAGGCCTCGATGGCATGTGAACCGTTATAGTGCCGAAACGGTTTTTTATTTCCATGCGGACCACCTCAAGATATACATATGTGGCCAAACTTGCCAACCTGGCCTGTCCTTAAAAATAAAAAAACCGGGTATAACCCGGTATTTTATGGAAGGAGAGGTTTTTTGCCGCTATTTCACTGTCTGTCATTCCTGCGGCATGGAATTCTTTGAGCTTTTCAAAGTCTATTATTTGAGGTCTGCCACCTTTGACCCTAATATTGGCTCTTTAATACATTAAAACGGGCGGTTATCATTTCCGCCTAGTTCTGGCGCATGCTCGTCAGTGTAGCGCAGGCCGAATAATATTTTACTAGCTGTATATAGTCCCCCTTTTTGTGCCCAAATTTAAGGGCTTGCCCGGTCAATCTGCGGCCAGCCTCTTTTATTTAATTACCCCCAAACTTAGAACCCCACAGTTCTACCCCTAGGAAAAATAGAATAGTCTTTCCCTAGGGGGTGTCGGATATGGATTCCCTTACCTACGCCCTGATGGGAGCCTTTTGCTGGGGCATAGCCCCGCTTTTTGGCAAGATCGCTTTACTGGACGTATCTGCCGCAGCAGGTCTAATAGCCCGTACCTTACTGGCCGGAGGGTTAGTAACCCCCTGGTTAATTTACAGGGGCGGCCTGGGCTATCTTTTATCGAGACTAGCCGGGAGGCCACCCTATCCTTATTTAGGCCCCTGCCTGGTTCCTGGTCCTTGCTTGCTACATCTTCGCCGCTACCCGATTCAGGTTGCAGGTCAGAACGGATCCTTACTTATCCGGGTACCGTCATATCCCTAAAAACCTCTTCACTACAGGGGCCTCTTTCTCTGGCAACACTTCTATTAGTCGGTATAATTCATCCTTAGCTACGCTCACCAGTAAAACCCGCTACTAATTTAGTTCTTTACGGATTGCCACCTGCATTTCCCGTTTCCCTCCCGGGCCAGGAGCGTTGAATTAGAAACCATACCCCGCCTTATCTTTCCTCCATTTTACCCCAGGATTACCATTTAATCACCTTGATCTCCTCGCGAAGACCAGGGTTAAGTTCCCAATAGCTTCACATACTTCTTCCTGTCGCCCAGGGCATTTACCAGCCTTTCATCGGCGGTCCAGAATTCACAGGTCTCCCCGGAATCTTTCGCCGTGATTTCCGCCACCGCCAGGTAGGCGGCATCGTAAAGGGTGGGAAGGTTTTCTTTCACGGCAATCTCCCACGACACGCCGGATACTTTCTCGTTCTCCAGGTAAGAAATAATCCTTAACCGTCGGAACATGCGCCAGGCTTCTTCCGCTTCTTCAGGGTCGATTTCTTTTTTTCTGGCTTTTTTGCGCAGCACGCTGCCCACTTCGGCCCAAGCGAAAGCCGGTAGAATTACCATCTGCCCGGATTCAACTATGTGCTCCATTAATTCTGCCGCCGCTTCACTCCCATCCTCCCAGGTAAGTAGCTTGAGCAATATACTGCTGTCCAAACAGACGAAACTCACCGGCCCTCTCCCTCCCGCAATTCCCGGAGAAGGGGCACGGAATCCGGCTGTTTGCCCCTTTGTGCCATCTTTTCCCTTAGCCCGGCGATTTTTTGCAAAGCGTTCTTGGTCTCCTCAACCCGGAATAGGTTCTCTGCCTTCTCAAGTTTTTTCAGCATTTCTTCATAAGCGGAAGCCTCCACAATGTAAACGACAGGTTTTGACCTCTGCAAAACCACCGCCGGTTCACCAGAATCCACCACCTGGGCAATTATTTTGCTGGCGTTCTGCCGGACCTCCGTAACATTTGCCATGTGCATTAATAACAACTCCTTCTAACGAATTGTCATTAATAGTATAGCAAATAATAGATTGTATTACAAAAACATTTTTCTAAACGGGAAAGCCTTTTTGAACAAAAAAGCCCTGCCGCCGTGATGGCATAACAGGGCTTTTTGACTATGGTGATTCAGGGTCAAATAACGGCTGTTACCTTAATTGCTGCACCATTTTAAACAAAACTCCATAAACTCTTTCGCCAGTCCCGTAAGATAATTTTCCTGGTAAATAAAATCAAAGGTGCGCATGATAGGTAAATTTTTAATTGCTACCGTTTGTAAACTACCTAACCGCAGCTCTTTTACAATAGCCATTTTCGACAGGATTGATACCCCTAAATTGACTTCCACAGCTGCTTTAATGGCTTCGGTACTGCCTAATTCCATATAGACATTGAGTTGACTTAACTTTATTCCCTGGCTAAGTAGCGCTTCCATCAAAACCTGACGGGTACCAGAGCCAGGCTCTCGTAAAATCAGTCGCGCATTACAGACTTCTTCAAAGTGTACCGCCTCTTGCTCCGTCCAGGGGTGACCCCGAGGTACAATCAGAACTAATTCGTCTTCCATAAACTTTTCCTTCATCAGGTGGTAATTTTTTATTGGCCCTTCAATTATCCCCAGGTCAAAACGCCCCTGATTCACTAGGCGGACTATCCGTTCCGTATTACCAACTTCCATCAGGATCTCTACTTCAGGGTGTTGTTGTTTGAAGCTCCCCACAATTCTCGGCAGGACATATTCACCAATAGTCATAGTAGCACCGATAACCAATTTCCCTTTAACACGGCCGGTTAACTTAATCATTTCTGTTTCTGCTTCCAGAGAAAGGCCAATTATTTCGCTGGCATATTGATAGAGCAATTCACCGGCCTGGGTCAACGTAACTTCTTTACCTTCACGGTGAAGTAGAGGTAACCCATATTGCTCCTCCAGGCTCTGGATCTGAAGGCTTACTGTCGGCTGGCTCAAAAACAAGGTCCGGGCTGCCCGGGAAAAACTTTTTAAAGTCACTACAGTAACAAAAGTCTTCAACCTGGGGTCATACATTTCTATGCACCTCTTGCCCTTAGATATTCTACGGGCAGCCTGTATTTCCTTTTTCAACTCCCTTTCTATATACCTAACCACCGGATCAGTGCAAAGCTCAACACCGACATGATTAACATGCCACTCAGGCCGGTATAAAGGAAATTGAAACCTACTTTTTTCATCTCTGCAAAGTTAAGATCAGCACCTACTGCGGCCATGACCATCAAAATTAAGTAATGGGTAAGGGGATTAACAATAACCGTAACCTTACTGGAAAAGAGCCCCATGGAATTGAAGACAGCCATCAGCAAAAAACCGAGGACAAACCAGGGAAAAATATTAACATAAGAAATCTTTTTCGCTTCTTCATTGCGACTGGTCTGGTGCAACTGCCAGGAAAATATTAGACTTACTAAAAACACAACCGGCACAATAAAAACAGTCCTGGTAAGTTTAACTACCGTGGCAATTTGTCCCGCCTGACTACTGTAGGCGAAGCCAGTGGCTACCACCGAAGAAACATCCTGAACTGCCACGCCGGTCCAGGTACCATAAGTCATATTAGATAAATGTAATAGTTTGCCAATTATAGGGTAAACAGTTAAAGCTAAGGTATTAAAAACAAAAATTGTACCTACTGCCAGGACGATATCCCTCTCCTTGGCCCTGACAGCAGGCCCTGTAGCCAGGACTGCCGTAGCACCGCAAATAGCACTTCCTACCCCGATAAGGAGGCTCATCTCTTTTTTTAACCCTAGTTTGCGCCCAATAAAATACGTAACGGGAATAGCTATTATAACTACAAAGATGATAACCAGTAGCGATTGGAAACCTGTATTGACAATCTGTTGAAAGCTCAGTTGCATACCGAGAAGAATAATTGCCAGGCGTAAAAGGTATTTAAGAGAAAAATTAAGACCCGGTTGGAGCGCCCTGGATATTCCGGCAGTATTGCGGATCAAAGCTCCTGTGACTATGGCAATAATAACATCATTAATAACCTTGCTAAATTGACCTAAATAAAAGGCAACGGCTGCCAATACTGCAGCGAGAATCAAACCTGGCAGTAAAACTGTAAAGCTCTTTAAGGTCTCGCTTTTAGATAGCATTGGCGAAATGGACTGGGGTACCTGATGCATACAATAACGACCTCCTTGTTGCAAAATGATTTTATCAATATGATAGTACCCCAGCCCTTTATAGTAAAATTTAAATACTAAATCCTTTTATTGGCTACTCTAATAGTTAAACTTTTGTTCCACCTGGTTTACCCTCCTTGGCACCGCCAAAAAACTGCCGCAGGGCCTGGTAAACTTCGCTTTTATCTTTAATGGCCACTGTTATCAGGCGCTCGTCTTTGATGCGTTTCAGGACATTCATCAGGGTACTGGTGCGGTAATAGGGGTTGACAATCTCC
>JASUSV010000066.1 GCA_030445865.1 Clostridia bacterium | reverse complement strand
CACCAGGGCCGACGTGGGGGTGGCCATGGGCGGCCTGGGGAGCGATGCCGCCATCGAGGCCGCCGATGTGGTTCTTATGGAGGACGCCCCTTTCAAACTGGCCACGGCTGTGGAAATTAGCCGGCATACGGCCCGGATCGTGAAACAAAATGTGGCCCTGGCCCTGGGGATCAAGGCCTTTTTCCTTGGCCTGGGGACTTTTGGTGTAGCCACCATCTGGGAGGCTGTTTTCGCTGACGTAGGTGTCACCCTGCTGGCCGTTTTTAATGCTACCAGGACCTTAAGATATGGAAGCAGGGGTTGTGGCTATGGCAGTTGCAGCGGGCGTAACTATGGTGAAAATAATTAACGGCGGGCAAAAAAGTCCCGAACCAGACCAGTTCGGGACCATGATTATTAAAAATTCATGCCGCAAGCTGCTTTATCCTGGCCTCAATGAGCTCGGGAGTCAACCCCGGGAGGGCCAGGACTTCAGTAACCCTGCCGCCATGCATTAAAACCAGGCAGGGGTCGCCCGTAAGACCCAGGCGCAGGGCCATACTCTTGCCTTTATAGACATCGATCTTGCTCAACTTGATTTCCGGATGTTTTTGCAGGATAGCTTCAACTACAGTCATCATCTCGCGGCAGCGGGCATCGGTAGGATCGTAGCAGAATACCAGCTGCGGCCCTTTGACTTCCCGGAATTCCCGGGCAAAATACTCGCTTTCCGCAATGTAGCGTTCCGCCATAAAACCGGCAATGGCCCCGTCACCCACGGCCGTGGCCACCTGCCGCAAGACTTTATCCCGCACATCCCCGGCGGCAAAGACGCCCGGGATATTGGTCTCCATTTGCTCATTGGTAATGATGTAACCGCGCTCATTCATATTGATTATACCGCGGAAGAGATCGGTGTTGGGCAGGTAGCCGATAAAGAGGAAGCAGCCGTCGACTTTTACGGGAATCCTCTCCCCAGTCTTGACGTTCTTTAGAATTACTGTGTCCAGGCGCTCGCTCCCGGCAAACTCTTCGACTACAGTGTTCCAGATAAAATGCAGTTTTTCATTCTGCCGCGCCTGCTCCTGGGCCACCTTGTTGGCGTCCATAATGCCTACATCGTGGATAACAGAGATATACACCTTGCTGGCAAATTTAGTCAAGAAGATGGCTTCTTCAATGGCGGCATCGCCGCTGCCGATCACCATTACCTCTTTGCCGGTGTAATAAGCCGCGTCACAGGTGGCGCAGAAGGAAATGCCCTTGTCGTAGAGGAACTTCTCCTCACCCTTGGCTCCGGTCAGGCGCGGCTTGCCGCCGGTGGCGATAATCACCGCTTTGGCATGGTAATCGGTGCGAAAGGTCTTGACGACCTTGGTTTCCCCCTCCAGTTCTACCCCCTGGACCTCGGCCAGCTTGACCTTGACGTTGAATTTCTTGGCCTGGCGTTCAAAAAGTTGCATCAGGCCCAAGCCCGTGTTCCCCTCGGGAAAACCGGGGTAATTCTCAATCTCATTGGTATAGGTAGCCAGGCCGCCCGGCAGGGACTTTTCGATCATAATGGTTTTCAGGCGGGCGCGTCCGGCATAAATAGCGGCCGTCATCCCCGCAGCGCCGCCGCCGATAACCACCACATCGTAGTTTTCAACCTTCTTTTCCCGCATCTTCTCATGCACCCCTTTCTCTTAAGAGCGGGGCAGTGGAGCTAACCCCTGTGCCCCGCTTGTTTAATTAAGCCCACCAGTCCAGGTTAAATCATCCGGGTTAAATCAGATACTTGGTTAAAATTTTCGATCCAAAGAAAGCACCCGCCAGCAGGAAAATACCAAACACCCAACCATGAAGCGACATCGTAGCCGTGCCGCTAAATAATGCACCGATGTTTCAGCCATAGGCTATCCTGGCGCCGTAGCCCATCAACAAGCCCCCGGCTATAGCACCGACAACCTGCTTGTAATTCTTAATCTTTTTAATGCGAAACTGGGAAGCCAGCAGTGTCGCCAGGAGGGCTCCCAGCATGATGCCCACATCAAGGATGGAACCCCCGTCATTCAGGAAACCACCGGCCAGCATTTTGGCGTTGGCCTCTGACTGGTAGAAGGCCCACTTCTCCGGGTGCAGGCCTAGAGCCTGGCCGATCCAGGCACCCCAGTTGGCAAAGGCGGTGGTGATACCCCACGGCGCACCAAAGGTGGCAAAGTGGGCAATATTGAGGACGCCTAGAAAAATACCCCCCAGCCAGTAAGGAAACGGGTCTTTTAGCAGGGCGTTTTTGAGTTTCAGCGCCTCTTCCTGATACCTGCTCATCGTTATCCTCCCTTCCTGCCCGTAATATTCTGGATGATTACTTGGTTTTCTCGATAATAATGTCCCAGCGACCTTCTTCAACCTCTTCCAGCTCTACGTTGTAACCCTGCTTCCGCGCCCATTCCGGGACGTTTTTCATGGCGCAGCTATGGTCAACCTGGACAATCAAGATATCGCCTACTTTCAGCTCCTGCATCTTTTTCTCCGTGCGGATTAATGGTACCGGGCAGGCTTCGCCCAGGGCATCAAGGGTATATTCGGCCATGCTTAATCAACCTCCATTTATTTAGAAATAATTATTCCACTTTCCGGTATTCCCACCAGGTGGCCAGCCAGTATAGGGCGCCCAGGAGGCCGAATTGGACCAGAAGGGCCAGGGGCCAGCCCAGGACGTTGGGCAAAAATATTGACGGCGAGGATTTCATGGAGAAACCCTGCCACCAGCCGAAGTGATAGGCGCCCAGGGCCGAACCGGCGACGAAGAAGACCAGGGTGACCATGAGCATGATGAAACCCTCGCCTACGCGCATCAAGGTACCGGAGGCACAGCCGCCGGCGATAACCATACCGATGCCGAATAGAATAGCGCCAATAACGGTATGGATACCTACGGGGCTAATAAAACCCGGAATAGGTTTGCCGGCCATATAAGCGGAGAACTGGATGGCGGCAAAGCCAACAGTGGCTACTGCTATGGCTATAATCACGGCCCGGGTTAAAGAGGTGCTGCCTGTTAGTACAGGGTCACGCATAGATGCGGTAAAGCAGAAACGGGAGCGCTGCAAAACGAAGCCAAAAGCAAGGCCGAAGACCCACTTAGCAGCGAGGGCGATTTTTAAGCTCCCCAGGAAGACGCCAAAGGCAATTACCAGGGCCAGGACCAGGAGGGCATAACCTATCTGGTTCTTTTTCTTTGCTTTAGAGCGTGAGCTAACCCGGGAGCGCAAAGAAGCCTCACTTTGTGCCATGTTCCCACCTCCATTAAGTTTTATTATCGTGAAGGCCTTCACTATCACCAGTTTAAAATAACAACCGCCCCTTGTAAACTTAGCTTCACTTATGCTACTATAAGTATAACTTATAGCAAAGGGATTAAAGAACCTGCCAGCAGGGGAGGATAAAATGAACCTGAACAACTTGCGCGTTTTCGCTACTGTTGCCGAAACAGGGAACCTTTCGGAAACGGCCCAGCGTCTCTTCCTGACCCAGCCGGCGGTTACTCAACAGATCAAACACCTGGAGCATGTTTTTGCCATCCAGCTCCTGGAACGCACCAACCGGGGGGTTACCCTCACCGATGCCGGTGAAGTTTTAAAAGACTACGCCCGCAAAATAGTATCCCTTTACGACGAGCTGGAAAGCGCCATGGAGGGTTTACGTGCCTCCGTCGGAGGCCAATTGACCGTGGGGGCTACCTCGACGATTGGCGGTTATGCTGTTCCCTGCAGCATCTGCATCTTTAAGGAAAAATTTCCCGAAGCTGTATTAAAACTAAAGGTGGCCAACCGCCAGCAGATTATCAATGACTTGAAAGAAGGGCGGATCGACATCGCCCTTATTGAGGGTAAGGATTTAAAGGGGCCTTTTGTTGCCTGTGAGCTGGCCGTAGACCAGCTAGTGATCATCGCCCCTAATAGAAAACCCTGGACTGATCGAACCAGTATCAGTATTGAAGAATTAAAAAAACAGCCTTTTATCATCCGCGAGGCTGGTTCGGGTACCCGCCAGGTCATCGAAGAGGCCCTGAACTCTATTGGTCTGGATTTGTCCCACCTCAATATCGTGGTGGAGCTGGCGAGCGTTGATTCTATCAAAGCCGCCGTAGAGGCCGGCGTCGGCATCTCCATCATGTCCCGGCTGGCCCTGCGCAAGGAACTCCATACGCGCACACTGCTGGCCCTGGAACTTGAAGGTCTTTCCCTTGAGCAAAAAATATACCTGGCCTATAACCGCGAAAGGATCCAGACCAGGCTGGGTAAAGCCTTTATCAACTTCCTGCGTTCCCCGAACCGGGGTTTCTGTTAATTATTTCACCCGCCGCACAGTTACTTGCCAGATGCCGTTATCGATCTCCTGAACTGCCGTCTTATAACCTTTACGACGCATTTCGTTCCTGATAGATATGGTGGCACAGCTGTGGTCGGTTTTCAGGATGATGGCGTCGCCTACTTCCAGCTCCTTGAGTTTTTCCCGGATCTTGATACTGGGTACCGGGCACATTTCGCCCAGGGCGTCAATAAAATATTCTGCCATGAACCCTCACCTCAGTTATCCTATTTTCGTACCTCAAGAGTGAGATTCCTGCCGGCGGTTTGTTCCCAGCGCAATCATAAATAAAGTTTCAGGTTAAAGGTTATTACCCTTGACAAAACTAGCGGTTGCATCTAAACTTATATATAGCAAAATTCTAATGTAATAATACGCCTGCCCGGATGTAATATGGTTAATCTACTTTAGGCATGGGTTCTGGCCGGGTTAAGGTGAGACTGGCTTTTGTCAAACTGTAAAAAACCGTAAAAAGGAGATGCTTTTCTGTGAGCAAGCAGGGCAAATTGCTGTTGATTGTCGCCGTATTTTTGGCTGCCTATTTCCTGCCCTTCCAGCATCCCCGGATGCAGGGCGCCATCCTGGAAGCCTTCTACATGCTGCAGGAATACGCCAGGGAGCACGTGCTGTTCTGCCTGGTACCCGCCCTTTTCATCGCTGGGGCCATGAGCAATTTCCTCTCTTCCCAGGCTGTCATGAAATACCTGGGGCCGGAAAGCCCCAAGGTTACAGCCTATGGAGTGGGAGCTGTGTCGGGAGCAATCCTCGCCGTCTGTTCCTGCACCGTCTTACCCCTGTTCATGGGCATATATAAGCGCGGCGCCGGCCTGGGACCGGCTATAGCTTTCCTGTATTCCGGGCCGGCCATTAACGTCCTAGCCATTATCCTTTCGGCCCGGGTGCTCGGCTGGCAGATCGGCCTGGCCAGGGCTCTGGGTGCGGTCCTGTTTTCTGTAGTAATCGGCCTGATCATGGCCCTGCTCTTCAGGGGAGAAGAGCAGGAGCGGGCGAAAGGGCTGCTTATGCCGGAAACAGGAGAAACCCGGCGGACGCTTGGGCAGACTGCTTTGTACTTCCTGGTGCTGGTCTTAATCCTTGTCTTTGCCGCCTGGGGCAAGCCGGCAGAACAAGCGGGCTTCTGGTATGCGGTATACAGTGTCAAATGGTATTTAGTTATCGCTCTTCTCTTAGCCCTGGCGGTGATTTTAAAGGCCTGGTTTAAACGGGAAGAACTGTCAGCCTGGGTGGATTCTACGTGGGATTTCAGCATTAAAATCCTGCCCCTCCTTTTCGGGGGCGTGCTGGTGGCCGGCTTCCTGATGGGCAGGCCCAACGTCGATACCGGTATTATACCGGCAAAATATATCGCCATGGTGGTGGGGGGCAACAGCCTTTTAGCCAACTTTACCGCTTCTATTGTCGGCGCTTTTATGTACTTTGCCACCTTGACGGAAGTACCGATAATCCAGGGACTTATAGGGTCCGGGATGGGCCAGGGGCCGGCCCTGGCCCTCCTGCTGGCGGGCCCGGCCTTGAGTTTGCCCAATATGCTCGTTATCAACAGCATACTGGGGTTCAAGAAAACCTTTGCCTACGTTTCCCTGGTAGTCATTATGGCCACCTTAACGGGGATGGTATTTGGAGCCCTGGTGGGCTAAAATTAAAGTAAAAAATTGAAAAAGGAGATGGATGGTCATGGAAATCAAAGTTTTAGGTACGGGATGTGCCCGGTGCAAGGCGCTGGAACAAAACGTGATAAACGCCTTGGCGGAAATGGGCGTGGCCGCTGATGTGGAAAAAGTGACGGACCTCAATAAGATAACCGATTATGGGGTTATGATGACGCCTGGACTGGTGGTCAACAACAAGCTCAAAGTGTTCGGCCGGGTGCCCGACAAAGAAGAGATCAAGAAATGGATCCAGGAGGAAATAAGCCAGTAAAAGGGAGATGAGCTGGTAATGGCGAAATGCACCTGCGAACCGGCAGAAATTATGCTCTTTCCCTGCGCGGGAGGTTCGAACGTAGGCCAGCTTGCCAACCAGGCGGCGGTAAAGCTGGATCAAGAAGGCGCGGGCAAGTTGTTTTGCCTGGCCGGGCTGGGCGGTCATGTGCAGAGTATAGTTGAATCTACCAAGGTGGCCAAAAGGATTGTCGCCATAGACGGCTGTCCCATTGGCTGCGCGAAAGCAACGGTGGAGCATGCCGGCTTTCCGGTGACAGACTATATTATGGTGACCGGGCTTGGTATCCGGAAAAAGCATGAATTTGCCTGGACGAGCGAAGAGCTGGACCGGGTTGTCCAGGCGGTAAAAGAATCCCTGGAATCGTAGCATCAGGGCCGCGGGTTAAATCTTCCGCGGCCCTGATGCTGTAGATAGGGGAGGGCTGAAGTTAGTTGCAACAT
The DNA here is from genome assembly GCA_030445865.1 of Clostridia bacterium. Taxonomy (GTDB): domain Bacteria; phylum Bacillota; class DSM-521; order Neomoorellales; family Neomoorellaceae; genus JASUSV01. The sequence continues at coordinate 1,955 of JASUSV010000066.1, read as the reverse complement.
TTTGACTCGGGGGAAATACCGCAGCAACTTTCCCTTGCCACCTGTTCCCCGGTACCCCCGGCTGCGTCTCCATCTTTTTTGCGCTTGGCCGCAAAGAAGCGCTTTAAATTCTCCGGTAGCTCTTTCAGCGGTTCCTTTAGTGCCGGGGCCTCCATACAGCCGCCGTAGACATGCTTCAGGATGGCCTCAATGATCATCCCTTTGGGGGCTTCGGTATATTCCTTACCCTGGTATACCCAGATGCGGCAGTCGACTTCTTCACCGCAGAGGTCGCCGCAGGATTCGTAGAGGCTTTCCCTTACGTCCAGCTGTATATCTTGCCCGTTAATGCGAATGGTGGGCGAGCTGACAAACCCCAGGGCCAGGGCCTGTTCTTCCGTTTGGACGTGAATCTTTTTCAAGTTGACATTGATACCGGTAGCCTCTAAAATCCCGGCCACTTCGTTGAGGGCCTCTTCCAGGTTGCGCCCCGTACCCTGACAGCGGGTACAGGCGTCCAGGTCCAGGTAGAGAAACTCAATGTCGATGCTGCGCCGGCTGTCGCGGGTTTGGGGTGCTTTTTCCAGTCCCTGTCCCGCAGTTTTTTCCGGACTGCCGGAAGCGGGAACGCCACAGCAGCAACCGTTGTTGGAGGTTTGGTTTTCACCTTCAGGGATCTCCTCGATACGGATAGAGCAGCAAGAACCTCCCTGCCGGCCAAAGACCTTGGCCAGCAGTCCTTTCTTTTCCGCCATAATATATTGCCTCCTCATGCAAAGATAATATTAAAAACATACCCGGCCAGGACGGCGACGGTAAAGATGGTGAGAACGAAGGCCGCCACTAGGCGGGGCTTAAAGATGCTTGCCAGCAGAGTAACCTCGGGGATACTGGCCCCGGCGCCACCGATGATCAGAGCCACGAGGGTGCCCAGGCTCATACCTTTCTGGAGCAAAACCATACCAATGGGGATCATCGTTTCGACGCGGATATAGAGGGGGATGCCGATAACCGCCGCCACCGGGATGGCCAGGGGGTTGCCGGGGCCGGCTACTCGAGCCACGAACTCAGCCGGGACAAAGCCGTAGATAAAAGCGCCTATCGCCACACCGATAAGGAGATAGGGCAATACGCCGGTAAACTGATGCCACGCCCCGATTAGGGCGCGAAGCAACCGGGAGCGGAAATCCCGGCTTTCCTGGTTGTCAACATGGCCGCCGCTGATGCGGATTCTTCTTACCTGGCTGGCCAGGCCAATTTTTTCCCATACAGCCCCCAGGACAACGCTGAGGATAAAAGTTATAACCGCGTAGGTCACTGTCGCCCGCCAGCCCAGAAAGGCCAGGAATAAGCCGAGGATTACGGGATTGAGAAGGGGGGAAGCCAGGAGGAAGGAGCTGGCGGCGCCGAAGGGGGCGCCGGCGTTTATCAATCCCACCATAATAGGTATGGTAGAACAGGAGCAGAAGGGAGTAATGGCCCCCAGGGCCGCCCCAAGATGTTGCCCTGGCCCCGGCGGCCGCTAAGGACCCGTTGGACGGTTGCCGCCGGGATATATTCCTGCAGCAGTCCCACCAGGAAGCTGATACCGATGAAGAGGACAACCAGTTCTGCGGAAATGATAAAGAAGAAATGAATTGTCTGGCTTAAGGAGTTAATGTCCATTTTTGCGCCTCCACAAGTATGATTATGCTACCCATTTAAAAGCAAGTACTCAATACCATTTGCTTCACCTCCGTCGAAGCGCTCTCTCTTGATTACTCACAAACTTCCTGCACCTTTATCGCCTGTAGAATGTAGTTGGTAACCTCCCGCCAGGCCTCGACGGCAACGCGGAAGGCTTCCTGTCCTTTTGGCGTCAGGGTATAAACCTTGCGCTCCCGCCCCCCGGCTATCTCAATGGCAGAAGTTACGTAGCCGCCCTCCTCGAACTCCCGGAGTACCGGGTAAATCGTCCCCTCGGTGGGCGTGCAGCA
>JASUSV010000065.1 GCA_030445865.1 Clostridia bacterium | reverse complement strand
AATGAAGGCGTTGCCGGCGCCGTCAAACAGACTCCTGGGAGCGTAGGCTACGTCGAGCTGGCTTACGCCGTCCAGAACAAACTGCCTTATGCCTTCCTCCAGAACAAGGCCGGCAAGTTTGTGGAGCCTACTTTAGAGACTACCACCGCGGCTGCTGCCGCCGCGGCGGCCAACATGCCGGAGGACATGCGGGTTTCCATCGTCAATGCGCCCGGCGAGAATTCCTATCCCATTGCCGGCTATACCTACCTCCTCGTGTATAAGGAGCAAGCCGATGCCGCCAAAGGTAAAGCTCTGGTAGATTTCCTCTGGTGGGCCATCCATAATGGCGAGAGTTACGCCAGAGACCTCCTTTATGCGCCCTTACCGGACAACGTTGTAAAATTGGCCGAAGCCAAGATCAAGCAGATCGCTTATCAGGGCAAGCCTCTTCTACAATAATAGAGCAGGTTTAAGCTAAGACGCTTAAATTAGCGCAAGGGGAATTAAATTAAGCATATCTATTCTTGAGAAAACCGGAGGCTGCAGTTTATAATGCATTTGAGCATCCCTTGCAGCTTTTTCCGGCTCGGTTTAGGGGGTTAAACTTTGGCTTACCGATCAAGGAGCGAGCATAGGCCGTGGGGGGAACAGCTCTTCGGCGGCCTGACCCTGGCAGCGGCTCTGGCGATCCTCGTGCTTGCCGTGCTGCTGGGATATATCCTCGCCGATGCCGCCCAGCCGGCCATGCATAAATTCGGTTGGCGTTTTTTAGTTACCTCGCGGTGGGACCCGGTGCATGAAGTTTTCGGGGCCCTGCCGGTTATTTACGGGACCATAGTTTCTTCCTTCCTGGCCCTGCTCTTGGCCCTACCTTTAAGTTTAGGCATTGCCATTTACCTCGCCGAGTTGGCCCCGCTCTGGCTCAGGGTGCCTTTATCGTTTCTGGTAGAACTCCTGGCTGCCATCCCCAGCGTCGTTTACGGGCTCTGGGGACTATTTGTGCTTGTACCCTGGGTCAGGGATAGCGTGGAGCCTTTCCTGGCCCGTTACCTGGGTTTTTTGCCCTTTTTCCGGGGACCTTTTTACGGCGTGGGCATGCTGGCGGCCGGCTTTATCCTGGCCATCATGATCCTGCCCACCATTTCTTCTATATCGCGGGAGGTCCTGCTGGCCGTCCCCAACAGCCAGCGGGAGGCCCTGCTGGCTCTGGGGGCCACCCGCTGGGAGACTATAAGGCTGGCCGTCCTGCCTTACGGCCGCCAGGGAATATTAGGGGCGGTCATCTTGGGCTTGGGCCGCGCCCTGGGCGAAACCATGGCCGTAACCATGGTAATCGGCAACCGCGCCGAAATTTCAGTTTCCCTTTTCGCCTTCGGCCAGACCATGGCCTCTCTCATCGTCAATGAATTCAGCGAGGCCTTCAGCGCCATCCATACGGCGGTGCTGCTGGAAGTGGGGCTCATCCTATTCTTGATCACCTTAACTTTAAACATCCTGGCCCGCCTGCTGGTATGGAGGGTGGCTAAGGGTATGGAGGGGGCTAGCGGGCAATAAAATGAAAAATATTTTTGACCGCTGGACAAGGCGCCGCCTGAAAAACTTTGTTATGCTTGGCCTGACCGTCGTTGCCACGGCCATCGCTCTCGTGCCTCTTTTTAGCATTTTAATCTACGTAGCTGTTCGCGGCCTTCAGGCCCTCAATTGGGACTTTTTTACGCAACTGCCCAAGCCGGTAGGGGAGCCGGGAGGCGGTATGGCCAATGCCATCGTCGGCACCCTTACCCTGGTGGTTCTGGGGTCGCTGGTGAGTCTGCCGGTGGGGATGCTTACCGGAATTTACCTGGCCGAGTTCGGCAGGGGAAAGCTGGCCTGGTTGGTCCGCTTTATTTGCGACGTACTTACCGGCATCCCCTCCATCATCATAGGCATTTTCGTCTATACCCTGGTAGTTGTGCCCATGCACCGCTTTTCGGCCCTGGCCGGTGGACTGGCTTTAGGCATCCTTATGGTGCCCGTGATAGCGCGGGTTACGGAGGATATGCTTAGGATGGTGCCCAAGTCCCTGCGCGAGGCCTCCCTTTCTCTGGGCGCAACCCAAGCGCGTACCACCGTAAGCATAGTTTTGCGCAGCGCCTCGGGGGGCATAATCACCGGCATCATGCTCACCCTTTCCCGGGCGGCCGGCGAGACGGCACCCCTTTTATTTACGGCCCTGAATAACCGCTACTGGCATAGTGGGCTGGATCAGCCTATCGCCTCGCTGCCGGTTTATATCTACACTTATGCCATTTCGCCCTACCCCGACTGGCAGGGACAGGCCTGGGGTGCGGCCTTAGTCCTGGTGATTATTATCCTGGTGACCAGCATTATTGCCCGGCTGGCCTCGCGCAAGAAATATTTTGGGTGGAATTAAGGGGGAAGTTATAGTATTGGGGTAGCCATTAAGGTCAGGAATCTCACGGCCTGGTACGGTACAAAGACGGCCGTAAAAAATCTTAGTTTGGATATAGAAGCCAATAAAATAACCGCTGTTATCGGGCCTTCAGGATGCGGCAAATCTACTTTTATCCGCTGCCTCAACCGCCTGCATGAGGTAATGCCCGGCGCGAGGGCGGCGGGTGAAGTCTGGCTGGGAGATATCCAAATTTACGACCGCGGAGTCGACCCCGCGGTGATAAGGCGCAGGGTAGGTATGGTCTTTCAAAGGCCCAATCCCCTGCCGACCATGTCCATCTTCGATAATGTGGCTATAGGCGTGCGGCTTAAGGGGTTAGAACCCGGCGAATCTTTAAAAGAGATCGTAAAAGAAAGCCTGCGCCAGGCCGGCCTGCTGGAGGAGGTAGCGGGGCGGCTGCATCAGCCGGGAGCCTGGCTTTCGGGCGGCCAGCAGCAGCGCCTTTGCCTGGCCCGGGCCCTAGCCGTAAAGCCGGAAGTGTTGCTGTTAGATGAACCTTGCTCGGCCCTCGACCCGGCTTCTACTTTACGCATAGAAAGCCTCTTACGCGACTTGAGCCGTGAGTACACCATAGTCATTGTGACCCACAATATGCAACAGGCGGCCCGCGTCTCCGATAATACCGCCTTCCTTTATGAAGGCGAACTGGTGGAGTACGCCCCCACTTCCGAACTCTTCACCAACCCCCGCTCCAGGCGCACCGAAGATTACATCACCGGCCGCTTCAGTTAAACCCTATCTTTTTCCTTGCCTCCTTTCCCGCCGTTATGCTATAATACACCGGAAAAGAACTTCCCTGCTCCAGTAGACTGGGGCCTTAAGTCCGCGGGGAGGAGGTGTTGTTATGCGGAGTTATGAGGTGCTTTTTATATTAAAGCCCGATCTGGACCCGGAACAAACTTCGGCCATTATCGAAAAGTTTACCAAACTGGTTACCCAGAATGGCGGCGAAGTGCTGCAGGTCAATCCTTGGGGGAAAAAGAGGCTGGCCTATGAGATACGCAAGTACCGGGAAGGTTATTACGTGTTGCTGCAGTTTAAGGGCAGGCCGGAGGTGGCCCAGGAAGTAGAGCGGGTCATGAAGATTACTGACGAAGTGATTCGCCACCTGATGACGCGCCTGGAAGAAAAGGCTAGTTAAAAAGCCGGGGTGGGAAAAATGCTTAATAAAGTTATTCTTATCGGCCGCCTGGTCCGCGACCCCGAGCTGCGTTATACGCCGAGCGGCGTAGCCATGACGAGCTTTACCCTGGCCGTGGACCGTAACTTCGTCAACCAGCAGGGAGAGCGAGGCACGGATTTTATTAGAATTACCACCTGGCGCAAGCTGGCCGAAACCTGCGCCACTCACCTCGGCAAGGGGCGCCTGGTAGCGGTGGAGGGCCGCCTTCAGGTGCGTTCCTACGAAGGCCAGGACGGCCAGCGCCGCCAGGCTACCGATGTGGTTGCCGATGACGTGCGCTTCCTCGACTGGCCTAAGGGAGGACAGGGCAGCGGCCCCGGCCATGATCTTGGCCAGGATATAGAGGATATGGCCGCGGAGGTGGCCATGGGCGAAGAGGACGACTTGCCTTTTTAAAATTAAGATTAGGGGTGGATGATTTGCGCCGCGATAAAAAGCGCCGTAAGCGCGTGTGCAGCTTTTGCGTAGATAAAATTGAACAGGTAGATTATAAAGACGCCAACCGCTTGCGCCGGTATATTACGGAACGGGGAAAAATCCTGCCGCGCCGGATTTCCGGCAACTGTGCCCACCACCAGCGGCAGTTAACCAAAGCCATTAAGAGGGCTCGCATCGCAGCGCTGTTGCCCTTCACGGTGGAATAAATTTTTGCGGATGAAGGGAGCGAGACAGTTGCTCCCTTTTGTATTGGGGTGAGGACATGTACCACAGGGCGGCAGCATTGGTCGAGGGCTCTCTCCTGGCTGCCCTGGCAGCCGTCCTGGCCTTAGCCGGCTTCTACGCGCCTCCGCTGCGGTTTTTTACCCATATGGTTTGGACGGTGCCCCTGGTAGTGGCAGTAGTACGGCTGGATCTCCGGACCGGAGTCATGGCTACCGTGGTGGCAGGCGCCTTGGTGGCCTTCTTCGCCGGGCCGGTGCCGGCTTTTTTGCTCTTTCTCCAGTTTGCTGCCCTGGGATTGACCTATGGCTACCTTTTTAAAATTAAGGCGGCTCCCGGTCGCATTTTATTATACGGTACTTTTGTGGCCCTCCTTTCCATGGCGGTAACGCTGGCGCTTTCTTTTTGGCTTGTAGGCCTGCCCCTGGCCGGCCTGGGGCAAGAGTTAGATGCTGCGCTGGAAAATACTATGGAGCTGTATCGCCGCGCGGGTTTCCTCAAGGCGCTGGAGGCCCAGGGCGTAACTGCGGAGCAGCTGCGCCAGACGCTGGCCGCTTATATTTACTGGATTAAAATGCTGCTTCCGGGCATCCTGGGGGCGGCCTCGCTGCTGAATGCCCTGGCCAACTTTCTGGTGGCCCAGGCTGTCCTGGTAAGACTAAAGCTGCATTCCGGCAACCTGCCGCCCTTCCGCTACTGGCAGCTGCCCTGGTATTTTATTTGGGGCTTTATTGCCGGGCTGGCCCTGTGGCTGGCGGGCGATGTAGCCCAACAGCGCTGGGCGGTGGTGGCAGGTCTGAATATCCTTTATTTATATTTGCCTCTTTTGGCCGGGAACGGCCTGGCGGCGGCGACTTTTCTCTACCACCGCCTTAACTGGCCGCCCCTGTCCAAAGCCTTGATAATTTTGGCCCTAGCCACCAGTCTGCCGGCGGCCGCAATCTTGCTTTTGGCCCTGGGCCTGTTCGACCCCTTTTTAGGTTATCGCCGCTTCGAACCCCCTAGAGGCAGGGAAGGAGAGGATTAACGGTGGAAGTTATTTTACTCGCGGACGTTGCCAACCTCGGCAGCCGCGGCCAGGTAGTCCAGGTGGCCGACGGCTACGCCCGCAACTACCTTTTTCCGCGGGGCCTGGCCGTGCCGGCTACGGCCGGGAGGTTAAAGGAGCTTAACCGCGAGCAGGAGCTGAAGAAACAAAAGGAACGCCAGGCGCATACCGAGGCCGAGAAGCTGGCCCGGCGCCTGGAGAGGGCGGTAGTAACCGTTTCCAGCCGGGCGGGCGAGGGCGGCAAACTTTTCGGCTCCGTAACCAATAAAGAAATCTCCCAGGCTATTAAAGAGAGTTTTCAGGTGGATATCGACCGGCGCAAGATAGAATTAGAGGGCCCTATTAAAGCCCTGGGGACTTACCCGGCAGTTCTAAAACTGCATCCCCAAGTCCAGGCCCATATCAGGGTACAGGTGGTGGCGGAAAATGAAAAAAATCCAAAGTGATCACCTGGAGCGGCAGGTAGCGGCCCTTTACGACATCCTTTGCGATGTTTTTGGTGCCGACAGGCTGGTTCTCAAGGCGAGCAAGCTGGAAGCCCTGGACCTTATGCATTCCGAAAATCTGGCTGAGAGGGTCCTGGCTTTAGAAAAGCTGGTATATGAAGACCCGACGCTGGACAGCCTGCCTTCCTTTAACGAAATACCCAAAATTTTAGAAGAGATTCAGGAAGAAATCGCCGATTTTTTGGCGCGGCGGACGGTAGAGGAAAAGCTTGAACAGCGCATTGCCGAGAAAATACAGGAGCGCAATTTAGAGTACCTGCAGGAAATCCGGCAGCAGGTTTTAAAAGAAGACGGCGGCCCGGAAAATGCCCAGACCTTAAAGAAACTGGCAATTCTGGAAAAGATGGATCAGGTCAGGCTGGCCCAAACGGCCAGGGAGATTTTAAGGCCCCGGTCCCTCGACCAGATCGTCGGGCAGGAAAGGGCCGTGCGCGCGCTGGTCAGCAAGCTGATCTCTCCTTTTCCCCAGCATGTGTTGATTTACGGGCCTCCCGGCGTGGGCAAGACGACGGCGGCGCGCCTTGCTCTGGAGGAGGCTCGGAGGGTTAAGGGCTCGCCTTTCGGCCCTGACGCCCCTTTCGTCGAGGTCAACGGCGCCACCCTGCGCTGGGACCCCAGGGAGGTGACCAACCCCTTGCTGGGCTCGGTCCATGACCCCATCTACCAGGGGGCCAGGCGTGATCTGGCCGAAAGCGGGGTGCCGGAGCCCAAATTGGGCCTGGTAACCGAAGCCCATGGCGGGGTGTTATTCATCGATGAAATCGGCGATATGGACCCCCTGCTTTTGACCAAACTATTGAAGGTGCTGGAGGACAAACGGGTCAAATTCGATTCTTCTTATTTCGACCCCTACGATGAAAACGTCCCCCGGTATATTAGAAAGCTTTTTCAGGAGGGAGCGCCGGCCGACTTTGTTTTAATTGGAGCCACTACCCGCGACCCGGAAGAGCTCAATCCGGCCCTGCGCTCGCGTTGCGCCGAAATTTTCTTTGACCCCCTCACCCCTGCCGATATCGAGATTATTGTTCGGGAGGCGGCCGGCCGCTTGGGGGTGAAACTGGGTCCGGAGGTAGCCTCTGCCATCGCCGAATACACCATCGAAGGGCGTAAGGCCATTTCTATTCTTTCCGATGCTTACGGCTTGGCCCTTTACCAGCGGCGCAAGGCCAGAAAGCGGGCGTCGTCCATAATTATTACTTTGGACCACGTTCTGGAGGTGGTCCAGAACGCCCGCCTGTCGCCCTTTGTAACCGTTAAGGCCAGCGACAGCATGGAAGTGGGCCGGGTCTTCGGCCTGGGCGTTGTCGGCTTTATTGGCTCTATTATAGAAGTGGAGGCTATCGCTTTTCCGGCCCGGGAGAAAGGCAAGGGCAGCATACGCTTTAATGAAACGGCCGGCAGTATGGCCAGGGACTCCCTCTTTAATGCCGGCGCCGTCTTCCGCCTGCTCACCGGCAAAGACATCGCCGATTACGATGTTCACGTAAACGTGGTCGGAGGCGGCAACATCGACGGTCCTTCGGCCGGGCTGGCCATTCTTGCCGCCATAATCAGCGCCGTCCAGGGCCGGCCGGTGCGCCAGGACGTGGCTGTAACGGGCGAGATCTCTATCCAGGGCAAGATCAAGCCGGTGGGGGGGATACCCGAAAAAATTTACGGGGCCAAACAGGCCGGCATGAAGCGGGTGTTGATCCCGCTGGCCAACAAGCAGGAGGTACCTTTGGGCATCAAGGGCATAGAGGTTGTGCCTGTAGACACCGCGGCGGCGGCCTTGGAGTACCTCCTGGCGCCGGCAGCCGCTAAAAAGAAGCGTTTACCCCGCCTTGCCGCCGGGAAGTAAGGAGGTTTGCAGTAGCTTCAAGAAACTAGACTGTAATTGACTGTACTTAATTATTTTGCTACCATAAAGGTATGGAACTCTTATCCATTGGAGAAGCAGCAAAGAGATTAGGCGTACACCCGAACAGGCTTCGGGCATGGGAAAAACAGGGACTGATCAGGCCCGTGCGGTTGCCCAGCGGCCAGCGGAGATACCCTGTGGAGGAAATCAACCGCATTTTAGGAACGGGAGGGATAAAGGCAGAGCCGGACGCGGTTGTCCTTTACGCCCGGGTGTCCACAAAGAAACAGGCCGACGCCGGAAATTTGGAACGTCAACTGGAAAGGCTGCGGGCATACGCACGGGAGAAGGGCTACCATGTAGTGGCAGAGTATTCGGATGTAGCTTCAGGTTTAAACCAGAACCGCCGGGGCCTGGAACGGGTGCTAAAAAGCGCCGAACGGGATGAGTTCAGAAAGTTGCTTATCGAATACCCCGACAGGTTGGCGAGGTTCGGGTACGCCTATTTAGAGCGCCATTTAAAGTATTGCGGTGTAGAGATAGAAATCACTTCGCAGAAAAAGCCTGAGGATGCACATACGGAGCTGGTCCAAGATTTGTTAGCCATAGTGACTTCTTTTTCGGCCCAGCTGTATGGCGCCAGGGGCGGCAGGAAAATCCGGCAGGGCTTCCGGGAGCTGATAAGGGATGCCGAAGAAGCAGGAGAAGGACAAATTTAGCATGACTGTGTGCGGGGAGTTCTTTCCGGAGGTGTACCCGGCCTCCCGGTCTTCCAGGTGGAGCCGGGGTAAGGAAGACCCTCTTGAGACGGAGATGCGCCTTTTCTGCGCCTGCATGCGGTGGGCCTTCAAACGGCTCTTGGAGGGTGCTTCTCGCGATGAGGTCAAAAAACTTGGGCAGGAACTTTTCGGGCTTAATTCCCGGTATGTGGACGACGCCAGGCTTAAGGCGCAAGGTGTGCTGGACTCCCAGAAAGAGCTTCTGAAGCTGGAGATTGAGGAGACGGAAAAGAAGCTGGGCCGGGCAAAGAAGAAGCTCGGCCTGGCTGTGAGGAAGCTGGCGAAGGCGCAAGGAAGGGCTACACCAGAAGTTATTGAAAAGCTCCG
>JASUSV010000011.1 GCA_030445865.1 Clostridia bacterium | reverse complement strand
ATTATTTTAAATGGAGGTATTTGGCGTTACTTCGGCAAAAAATAAGGAAGGTCTGTGCAAGTGCCGGTAAGCAATATTGATAATCTCAAGGCATTTATAGCGGTGGTGGAAGAAGGAAGCTTTAAAAAGGCAGCCGAGCGGCTTCATGTTTCCCAGCCGACTGTAAGTTTTCGCCTCCGTTCGCTGGAAGAAGAGCTCAAGTGCAGGCTGCTTTTCCGGGATAATAAAAAGTTTCAGCTTACGGAAATCGGGCGCTTCACTTACCAGATCGGCAAGGAAATGCTCGGCCTGGATAATCAGTTGGAAAGGTATATAAATACCCGCTTGGCCGGCGACGGCAACCGCCTGGTTGTGGGAAGCGGGAGTACGTGCGGAGTTTATCTGCTGCCGCATGCCATCTCCCTTTTCCGTCGGGAATACCCCCAGGCTCATATCGACCTCCAAATCAGCAATTCTGAAAAAACCTTGCACAAGCTCCTTAATAACAGTATTGATATCGGTGTGCTGGGAACGACCACGAAGCATGAAGATATTGAGACTTTTAAGTTCCTGGAATATGAGTTAGTGCTGGTAGCTCCTGCCGGTCATCCCCTGGCTTCGGTTGGAATTATAAAAACGGTGGACCTCAAGGCATACCCCCTCATTATGCGGGAAAAAGGCTCTTTGACCCGCCGTATTATTGAGGAAGCTTTGAGGCGCCAGGGGATTGCCATTCGCGATCTTAATATCGTAATGGAATTAAATAGCACCGAAGCGCTTAAAGTAGCGGTGGAGTCGGGGTTAGGCATATCTTTTATTGCCCCCTGGGCTATCCAACCCCAGTTGGTGGCGGGTAATTTAGTGGTAGTTAAGATAGAAGATTTAAGTATACGCCGTGAAGTATGTGTTTGTATCAATAAACGGGGTATATTAAGCAACCTGGGAGAGAAATTCTTAAAGTTTTTACGCTCCAGGCGTCTTGGCAAAGAGCTGCAGAAGTTTGAAGGAATAATTTCGCACCCGGTTAATCGGTGGGGTTGGTCGGAGGTCCGGTAGGCCTCGCCTTATAACCGAAGCGCTGGCAGAGGCAGGCGAGATGGCAGGAGCTGTCTAAATGTTCTGGGTTACAACGTTTCGGGGGCAAGACCTTCGAAGGCCAATAATCTACGCTTTGTTTCCAGGCCGCCGCCGAAGCCCCCTAAATTACCGCGGGCATCTATAACGCGGTGACAGGGAATGATGATACCTACGGGGTTCCTCCCGATAGCCCCACCTACGGCCCGCGCAGCACCTGGCCGGCCAATAGAGCGGGCGACGGCGCCATAACTACAGGTCGTGCCATAGGGAATGCGCTGTAGGGCGGACCAGACCGCCAGCTGGAAGGGGGTGCCGTGGAGATCGAGCGGTAGCTCGAAGGTTTTTCTCCGGCCGGCGAAATATTCTTCCAGTTGAGAAAACACTGCCTCTGCTGCACCGGCCTCTTCGCGAATAGTAGCGCGGGGAAAGGCCTTTTTAAGGCTTGCCATAATTGCCGTCAAAGGCTCATTGGCAAAGGCCAGGCGGCAAACGCCCCTCGGAGTTAGGGCAACAGTCAGGGGGCCGATTGGCGAAGGCCGCCTTTCGTAAAGAATTTCCATGCGGACTTCATTTTTCGGCATACCCATCAAATTTCCTCCCCGATTTTAGCATACCATTACCAGGGATAGGGGAGCAAGTGATTCGGGTAATGCTATTAGTCGCACCGCGGAAGCCTAATGCTAGGGTAGACCCTGAAAATGAAAAGCAGCAGGAAGAGCATAAAAACGCATTGACGGTTACGATAGTAATCTCGACTAGAAAAAATTTAATTTCCAGAAGGATTTTTGCCGTCTCTGGCGAATAATAACTTTAAAATCTAATAATGCAAAACAGGTTAAGGGAAGCCGGTGTAAGTCCGGCGCGGTCCCGCCACTGTGAGGTGGAGCCGCCTGCTAAAAAGCCACTGGGCGAAATCGCCTGGGAAGGCAGCAGGGGGTGATGAACCCGAGCCAGGAGACCTGCCTGTTTTGGCCACACCGCTGAACCACGGGCGATGGGGAGGTGAGGCGTGGGGATGGATATATAAACCCCGGTCGCTTGGTGTGGCCGGGGTTTTTGTATGACCGCCGTCACTCTTACTTCTATAAAACATTGGACTTTATGCAAAAGCAAAAATACTTAAAGGAGTTGGAATTGATGTTACGAAAGCAATATCTTTTTCTGTTTTTATTTTTAACTGTTTTTTGGTTCTATCCACGTAAGGCCTATGCCATGCATATTATGGAAGGATTTCTCCCTGTTGGGTGGTGCATCTTTTGGGCTCTATTGAGCTTGCCCCTTATAGTTGCCGGCCTCTTATCAATCCAAAAGACAATTAAGAACCACCCAGAAACGAAAATGTTGTTAGGGCTATCGGGGGCTTTTGCCTTTGTCCTTTCGGCCCTGAAAATTCCTTCGGTAACCGGGAGCTGCTCTCATCCTACGGGTGTGGGACTGGGAGCCGTACTCTTCGGCCCTGCGGCCATGAGCGTGCTGGGCTGCATCGTACTTATTTTTCAAGCCGTGCTTTTAGCCCACGGGGGTTTGAGTACTTTAGGGGCCAATACTTTTTCCATGGCTGTGGCGGGACCTTTGGTCGCTTACGGTGTATTTAAGGCCTGCCGGCGGTTAGGCGCTCCTTTAGGCCTAAGCGTGTTTTTGGCCGCTATGCTGGGGGATCTTTTCACCTACGTAACCACATCTTTACAATTGGCGCTGGCTTTCCCGGCCGAGATTGGCGGATTTATGGCGGCGTTTGGCAAATTTATGGGCATATTTGCGATTACCCAGGTACCTCTAGCCGTAAGCGAAGGATTGTTGAGCGTAGTTGTTTTCAATCTCCTGGTCGTCCACAACCGGCGTGAGTTGCAAGAGCTGGCAATTATTCCAGGGAGCATTTCTTCAGAAGAGGTGAGACTGGGATGAGCTTAAGGGTTAAAAATATTATCCTTATACTCTGTGTTCTTGCTCTAGCAGTGTTTCCTTTAATACTCCAGAACGGAGCAGAGTTTGGCGGGGCCGATGGTCAGGCCGAGGAGGCTATTGCCCAAATAAAGCCCGATTATGAGCCCTGGTTTGCTTCTATTTGGCAGCCCCCTAGCGGGGAAATCGAAAGCCTTCTCTTCGCCCTCCAGGCGGCCATTGGCGCCGGGTTTATTGGTTATTATTTTGGCTATATGAAGGCTAGGAAGAATGCTTAAGATTGACCAGTTTGCTTATACAAACCGGCTGCGTTCCGCCCACCCAGCGGAGAAATTTGTTTTTGCCGCCCTTACTTTGGCTATCTGCCTTATAGTTTCCCGGCCGCTTATTTCTCTGGCAGTAATCCTTATTATGGCAGGCAGTATTGTTTTATGGGCGGGGATACCGCTGCGATTCTACCTTAAACTCATGTTGTTGCCTCTATCGTTTTTACTGGTTGGAATAATGACGGTGGCCTTTTCTATTTCCCGGCGGCCGTTCTCTTTCCTATGGGCGTTTACAATCGGGGGCTTTAGTTTGGGCATCACGCCAACCGGCCTGGAATTGGCGGGGAACTTGTTATTAAAGTCCCTGGGGGCGGTTTCCTGTCTCTATTTTCTCTCTTTAACGACACCGGTACTGGAAATCTTGTGGGTACTTAAAAAGGTTAAAACCCCCGGCCTATTCCTGGAGTTAATGCTGATCGTCTACCGCTTTATCTTTGTGCTCATGGAGACGGCCTTTAAAATTTATATTTCCCAGGTTTCTCGCTGGGGGTACGCCTCGTTTAAAACGTCTTATTTATCGCTGGGGTGGCTGGCGGCTAACCTTTTTACCAAGTCTTATTATCATTCCCAAATACTTTTTAACGCCCTTTCAGCCAGGTGCTATCAAGGGGAACTAAGGGTACTGGAAATGCCTTATACCTTCTCGAGAAAAAACTTCGCGCTGGTGGCCTTATTAGAACTGGCGCTGCTTGCCCTGGCCTGGTGGACAGGAGATGATATTTTTGTCTGAGGTTATTTTGGAAGCACTGGGTATAGAATTTACCTATCCCGATGGCACTAGGGCTTTAAAAGGGGTTTCGTTGCGTATTTTTAAGGGGAAAAAGATTGCCATTTTGGGGCCCAACGGCGCCGGCAAAACCACCCTCTTCCTACACTTCAACGGCATCTTAAGGCCTGACAGAGGAAAAATCCGTTTTAACGGGCAGGACGTGAGTTATAAGCATGCTTCTCTCCTGGATTTGCGTAAAAACGTAGGTCTTGTTTTTCAAGACCCCGATACGCAACTTTTTGCAGGCAATGTTTTTCAGGAGATCTCCTTTGGACCCTTAAACCTGGGTTTGTCCAAACAAGAAGTGTGGCGGCGGGTTGAGGAGGCTATATCAGCTACGGAAATCGAGGGATTAAAAGATAAGCCTACTCATTTCTTGAGTTACGGACAGAAAAAGCGCGTAGCTCTTGCTGCCATCCTGGCTATGCAGCCCCGGGTGCTCATCTGCGATGAACCTACGGCTTGGTTGGATTCCCGTCAGGCTCTGCGGATAGTAGATCTGTTCCAAAAGATCAATCAGCAGGGCGTGACTATTATCTTTTCCACTCATGATGTAGACCTGGCCTATTCCTGGGCTGATTATATCTTCATCATGAAAGAAGGGGCGGTCATTGGGGAAGGAGTGCCGGAAGAAATTTTTAAGGACGAGGCTTTGTTGAAGGAAGCGGAATTAAATAAACCCTGGCTGCTTGATGTTGCCCAGTTTCTGAAGAAGAAAGGTTACCTGGCCGAGAGGGCGCCTCTTCCCAAAACCAAAGAGGAACTACTGCGCAGCCTCGCTGGCGCTGATATAGCTTGTAGTAATAACAGGCTGAGGGCGGTCCCCTGATGCAGCGAGGAAGGCTTATATTAATTGTGGGCGGGGCGCGGAGCGGGAAGAGTAGTTTTGCCGAAGAATTGGCCCGCAAGGCGGCCAAAAAAGTCATTTATGTGGCTACGGCCCGGGTAGAAGATCGGGAAATGGCAGTCAGGGTCGCCCATCACCGCCGCCGACGGCCGCCCGACTGGGAGACGGTAGAGGAACACTTGGATTTAGCGTCGGTAATTGCGGAGCGGGGACGGTCGGATACAGTTATTTTAGTTGATTGCCTGGGAGTGTACTTGAGCAACCTGCTGCTGGCCCAAACGTCCCTGCCGGCAGATGAAGTTGGCTTCCTTTTGCCGCCGGACCGTAAGGCGGCTGTACGGGAGAGGGTAGAAGAACTAGCTAGGGTAGCCTGGGAGAGTCCATCCGACGTGCTTGTGGTTACCAATGAAGTCGGCAGCGGTCTGGTGCCGCCTTATCCTTTAGGAAGGCTTTACCGCGACCTCCTTGGCTGGATCAATCAGCGGTTTGCTTCTTTAGCTGATGCGGTTTACCTGGTAGTGGCCGGTATTCCTTTAGAAATCAAATCGCTGGCCGGGCGTACGGTAGTTAGGGGGGAAGAGGAATGGTGGTAAGCTGGGTTATCCCAAGTTTGCGTGAAGAGTCTGGGGGGATATAGGCGAAGGGCGACTTGGTTCAAAGCGTGGGCAAATTAAACGAAGGAGCAGATAACCCAAGTTTGCTAGCGAGAGTGGGGTAACTCAGGTGGTAAAGCAGTTGCGAAAGGGCTATACTACCGGCTCCTGCGCGGCAGCGGCGGCCAAAGCGGCCGTACTCGCCTTGCGGCAAGATTCTTTGCCTGAATGGGTTACGATTACTACCCCCGGCGGCCAAGAACTGCGGCTGCCGGTACAGGTAGAACGGGGAGAGGGGTGGGCCGAGGCGGTAGTGATTAAAGACGCCGGCGACGACCCGGATATTACCCACGAGGTGGCTGTCCATGTCCGGGCGCAACTGCGCCCCGGTCCGGTGCAGATCCGTGCCGGACGCGGCGTGGGTATCGTTACCCGCCCTGGGTTGGCAGTACCGGTGGGAGAACCGGCCGTTAATCCGGTGCCGCGGGCGATGATTACCGCGGCCGTGACGCCGTTATTGCCGCCCGGAGAAGGAGTAGAATTAACCATCAGTATTCCCAGGGGTGAGGAACTGGCCCGCCGGACTTTAAATCCCAGGTTGGGCATCGAAGGCGGCCTTTCTATCCTCGGTACTACCGGTATTGTCGAGCCCATGTCTGTAGAGGCTCTGCAAGCTTCCCTTATTACCCAGGTCGGCGTAGCCCTAGCAGCCGGGCATAAGACACTGGTCCTTACGCCGGGCCGCATGGGTCAATGCCGGGCGGTACAGGGTTACGGCTTTCCAGAGGAAGTCGTAATTTTAACCAGCAATCTTATCGGCGATCTCCTGGAGGCCTGCGCTAATGCCGGGGTAAAACGGGTTCTACTGTGGGGCCACGCCGGTAAACTGGTCAAGGTGGCCGGGGGCATCTTTAACACCCACAGCCGCGTGGCCGATGGCCGCCGGGAAATCATCGCAGCCTACCTGGCAGCTGGCGGGGCGCCGGCGAAAATGGTGCGGGGTGTGTTAGAGGCCCCTACCGTGGAAGCCGTGCTGGAATTGGTACAATCTTACGGTCAAAACGGCATCTGGGACTTGCTGGCCCGGCAGGCCAGCCGGCAGGCGCAAGAGTTTGTTCGCAAGCGCCTCACGGTGGGGACGGCCCTGCTTAACCTCAAGGGTGAAATTATCGGTCGGGATGAAGTCGCCCGCCAGATAATGGAGGAATATCTTCATGGCTGAACAAAGGGGAAGCTGGCTGACGGTAGTGGGAATTGGTCCCGGCAGCCCTGCTTATTTGACCCCGGCGGCCCGGGAGGCAGCAGAACAGGCCAAAGTTTTAATCGGCGGCAAAAGAGCTCTGGCCCTTTTCAAGGATCTGCCGGTAGTAAAATATCGTTTAACCGGCGACCTAGAGAGCCTGGCCGCTTATTTAAAAAAAATTTACGGGCAACCAACGGCGGTACTGGTTTCCGGCGACCCTGGGTTCTATAGTCTGTTGCCCTGGCTGAAACGCCAGTTTCCGGGGGAAGAAATTCGCGTTATCCCCGGCATCAGTTCCATGCAAATGGCCTTCGCCCGCCTGGGGGCTACCTGGGAAGAAGCTACTTTTTTAAGCCTGCACGGGCGGGAAACGGACCTTTTAAAACCTTTTTTGCCTGCCCTGCATCAGGGTACGGCCAGGCTGGTCCTGCTCACCGGCGGCCGGAACTCGCCGGCCGCCGTGGGGCGGTATCTTGCCACCCACGGCCTAGGCGAATATCCAGTCTGGGTGGGGGTCGAACTCGGCTCCGATACAGAGCGCTGCCTCTGGCTGCAGGCATCTGAACTGGCGGGTCTTGACCTGCCGGAAGCGGTGGTGGTGTTGGGCTATGACTGAAGTTAACTGGCCCTACCTAACGCCGGGTATCCCGGACGCCTGTTTCCGGCGGGAAGAAGGAGTTCCTTTAACCAAGGAAGAAGTCCGCATCCTGACCCTGGCCAAGGCCCGCCTAGCCCCCGGCCAGACGGTCTACGATATTGGTACCGGCACCGGTTCCCTTACAGTGGAGGCCGCGCGCCTGATAACTCCTGGGCAGGTTTACGCTATAGAAAAAGAACCCTTAGCCCTGGCTTTAACCCAGGCTAATGTAAATCGCTTTGGCTTAGAAAATGTGAAATTTGTAGAGGGAACGGCGCCGGCGGCGCTGGCCGACTTGCCGGCGCCCAACCGGGTACTGGTAGGGGGAAGCGGCGGTGAGCTTATGGGTATCCTGGAGGTCTGCCTCCAGAAACTCGAGCCGGGGGGGCGCCTGGTTTTAAACGCTGTTACCTGGGAAACCTTGCAGGGCGGGCTGGACTTTGCCCAGAGATACGGAGTGGCAGCGGAAGTCATCTGCGTTAACGTGGCGCGCTTGACGACTGCCGGGAGACGACAACTCTGGAGTGCCATGAACCCGGTTTATATTATTACTTTAACTCGATAGGAGGCCGCGTGGTGCCAGGAAAATTTTACGGCCTGGGTGTGGGCCCGGGCGATCCCGAACTTTTAACTCTCAAAGCGTTACGCGTTCTGCAGCAAGTGCCGGTAATTGCCGTACCAGTTTCCCAGCGAGGCGAGGAAAGTCTAGCCTTTTTAGTGGCGAGGCCTTATTTAAGGCCAGAACAGGAAATCCTCTCTCTTTTTATGCCTATGAGTCGCGACCGGAATTACCTGGAACGGGCCTGGGATGCAGCGGCGGGCGAGCTTATAGAGAAGTTGAAGCAGGGACTGGATGTGGCTTTTCTGACCCTAGGAGATGCCAGTCTCTACAGCACTTATAGCTATCTAATGGAACGGATTAAGATTTGGCTTCCCGAGGCTGAAATCGAAACAGTGCCGGGTATAACTTCCTTTGCGGCGGCGGCGGCCCGCCTCAATTTACCCCTGGCCAAAGGGGACGAACTGCTGGCTATTGTCCCCTTGCTTAAAAATCCCGAGGAATTAACCCGGCTTTTACCTATTTTCCCTAATCTGGTTTTAATGAAGGTGGCACGTCAATACGATGCTATTGTGCGGGTACTTCAGGAAAGCGACCGGGCTAAATACGCCGTCCTGGTCAGCCGCTGCGGTCAGGACGGGGAATATTTTAGCCGCAATTTAGAGGCCGGTATCGGCAAAAAACAGGATTACCTCTCCTTGATCATCGTGAAGGGAGCCGAAAAGCAGTGAAGGTTTACTTTGTCGGGGCCGGCCCCGGCGATCCGGATCTCATCACAGTAAAGGGCCAAAAATTGCTGGCGGCGGCCGATCTCATTATTTATACCGGTTCTCTGGTCAACCCCGCCTTATTGGCTTATACCCGCCCCCAGGCCAGGATTTTAAATAGCGCCGGGATGACGCTGGAGGAGATACTGGAGCTTATGGTGGCGGCCGCGGGCCGCGGCGAGCTGGTCGTTCGCCTGCATACCGGTGATCCTTCCCTTTACGGTGCCATCCAGGAACAGATGGACGGGTTAGCCCGGCGGGGAGTACCTTTTGAAATAGTGCCAGGAGTGAGTTCTTTTGCCGCGGCTGCGGCTGCCGTACGGCGAGAGTTTACCCTGCCGGGCGTCAGCCAGACTCTAATCTTAACCCGCCGCGGCGGGCGCACACCGGTACCGCCAGGGGAAAACCTTGTGGAGCTGGCCCGGCACCGGGCCAGCCTCTGCCTCTTCTTAAGCGCCCAGTCCTTAGGCCAGGCGGTGGCCGAACTGGCCCTGGGCTACGGCCCGGCCACGCCAGCAGCCTTAGTTTATAAAGCTTCCTGGCCGGAAGAGAAGGTGATCCGGGGGACGCTGGCCGATATTACCGAACAGACCGCCGCGGCAGGCATTGAGCGTACGGCCCTGCTTTTGGTGGGCGATTTTCTGGTCGCCCCTTACAGGCGCTCCTGCCTCTACGACCCCAGCTTCGACCACGGTTTCCGGGAGAAGAGAGATGGATCTGGCGATTGTAGCCCTGACTAAGGCCGGTTTGGAAGTAGGCCTGCGATTGGCGGCCGGCCTGGGCAGCAAGGTTACGGTCTATGCTAACCAGCCTGTCCCAGGATGCCTCCCTCTCACAGCGGTAACTGGTGAGACTGCGTTTCGTTCCCATCAGGTCGTACCGTGGGGCATAGAGGTCAAGCCCATCGAGGGGAAGCTAAAGGATTTCCTGGGCTTCCTCTGGCGCCGCTATGAGGGGCTGGTGCTTATTATGGCGGCTGGGATTGCCGTCCGCTGCCTGGCGCCCTATCTGGAGAGTAAATATAAGGACCCGGCCGTAATCCTTTTAGACGAACAGGGTCAGCATGCCATCAGCCTTTTATCGGGGCACCTAGGCGGAGCCAATGAACTGGCGCGGCAGGTGGCCACCGTCCTGGGAGGAGAGGCGGTGATAACTACAGCCAGCGACTTGCAGGGCCTACCTGCTCTGGACCTGCTGGCGCGGGAGCTGGGATTAAAGCCGGTACCGGCCTCCAGGCTCGCGGCCGTCAGCGGTGCCCTGGTCAACGGCGGCCGGGTGGGCCTCTGGGCCGAAGAGCCCTGGCTGCATTCCTGGCGCGGGCTGGCACCCCGGTTGCCGTGTTTCCCTCTAGCCGCCTTTGACAGCCCGGCAGGCTGGGATGCGGGGCTGCTGGTGACCGGGCGGCGGCTACCCGACCCCGGTCCCAGGTGGGTGTTCTTACGCCCGGCTCAGGTTGTGGCCGGTATAGGCTGCCGGCGAGGTACAGCCGAAGGCCGTATTCTGGCTGCTCTGGGATGGGCCCTGCGGGAGGCGGGTTACAGCCGCTGGAGCCTGGCGGCGCTGGCGAGCATTGACCTCAAGGCCGGTGAGCCCGGCCTGCTGGCGGCGGCCCACCGGCTGGGCTGCGAGTTGCGGACTTATACACGTGAAGAGTTGGCCGCGGTACTTAGCGCGCAACCTGATTTGAGTTTTTCTGAAACAGTACAGGCGAAGATTGGAGTTGGTGGCGTATGCGAACCGGCGGCCTTATTGGCGTCGGGGAGAGGAAAGCTGATCTTGAGGAAACGCCGCTATGCGGGGGTGACGGTAGCCCTGGCCAGGGTAGCCTGGCCGTAATCGGCTTGGGGCCGGGCGGAGCAGCCGAGATGACGGCCCGGGCCCGTAAGGCCCTGGAAGAAGCTGAAGTGATTGTCGGCTATCATACCTACCTTGACCTCATCCGTGACCTCACCGGCGGCCGGGAAGTGGTGGCTACCGGCATGACCGGCGAAATAGAACGCTGTTGCCGGGCGGTACAGTTGGCCCTGGCCGGCCGGAAGGTGGCCATTGTATCCAGCGGCGATCCCGGTGTTTATGGGATGGCCGGCCTGGTACTGGAAATTTTACACCAGGCTGCTCCGGGCAGCAGGCTGCCGGTAGCGATTATTCCCGGCGTGACGGCGGCTACGGCGGCGGCTGCTGCCCTGGGCGCCCCTTTAATGCATGATTTTGCCGTCATAAGCTTGAGCGACCGCCTTACTCCTTGGGAGCTTATCGCCCGTCGCCTGGAACTGGCCGCCCAGGGCGACTTTGTTACCGTTCTTTATAACCCCCGCAGTCACGGACGCCAGCGGCACCTGCACCTGGCCCAAGAGATTTTCTTGCGCTACCGGTCGCCGGAAACACCGGTAGGAGTGGTGCGAAATGCCGGCCGCGAAGGCGAAGAAGTCTGGGTCAGCGACCTTCTTAAGTTTGCGGATTTGCCGGTGGATATGCTAGCTACGGTAATTATTGGCAATAGCCAGACCAGGGTGCTTGATGGCCGCCTGGTCACCCCCAGGGGTTATAGACTATGATCTTGGTTCTGGCGGGCACGAGCGAGGGGCGGGAGATGATTGCCGCTCTGAGGGAACAAGGGTGGCAGGTGGTGGCTACGGCTCTGACTCCCTACGGCGCCGAACTGGCCCGCGCCGCCGGGGCAATGGAAAGTTTATGCGGCCCTCTTTCGGAGGGTGACCTGCTTTCCCTGCTGCAGAACCGCCCTTTTGCGGCAGTGGTGGACTGCACCCACCCCTTTGCTACTGCTGTTACCGACATGAGTAAACGGGTTTGTGCCAAACTCGGCATTTCATATTATCGTTACAGCCGCCCGGCGGCTAAACTTCCCGTTCATCCCCTGGTGAAACCGGTCAAAGATTGGGAAGAGGCGGTAGGTGTAGTGGCGTCGCTCGGCGGCCGGACTATTTTTCTGACTATCGGTACGCGCCACCTGGCTACTTTTGTTCATTCTCCCCGGCTCCAGGGTAAAAGGTTGGTAGTTCGAGTGCTGCCTGAAGTGGATTCCCTGGCCCATTGCCGCACCCTTGGCCTTTTACCTCGCGATATTGTGGCCCTCCAGGGGCCGTGTAGCCGGGAGCTTAATTTAGCCCTTTATCGCCAGTACGGGGCTGAAATTGTGGTTACTAAAGAAGACGGTGCGGCTGGCGGTCTGGAAGAAAAGGTGGCTGCCGCTCTGGAATTGAGCCTGCCGGTGGTTGTTGTCGGCCGGCCGCCGGAAGAAGGCGGTATGAGTAAAGAAGAAATCCTGGCGGCCCTGACGTTAAACCCTATACCCTAGACGAATAAGGATCACCATGAGCTAAGGACCTATTAGTAAAATCTTTGAGGAGCTATAAGGTAATCCAAGTCTTAGTAGTGAAGCTTTGTTTACCGGAGGAAAAAGCAATGGACATAGGCATCATTCTTTTAGGTCACGGCAGCCGCATTCCAGCGGCTAATGAGGGTTTACGCCAACTGGCAGCCCAGGTGCAGCAGCGGTTGGGCGGGTTGCAGGTGGAAGCCTGCTACATGATGCGCAGCCGGCCAACTTTAGCCGAGGGGATTGATTCCCTGGCTATTAAAGGGGCTAAAGAGGTGGTGGTAGTACCCCTGTTCCTCTTCAATGGCCTGCATGTTCAGCGAGATATTCCCGAGGAACTGGAACGGCTGCGTTTCAACTATCCGGACTTAAAAATCATTTATGCGGCCAACCTAGGGGCCGACAGCCGCATTGCCGACATTATCATCGAGCGCATCCGGGAGGTGAAAGGCGGTGTCCTTCCTGCGTGATCCCCTGGCCATCGAGGCCCAGAGCCAGGCTATTATTTCCC
Source organism: Clostridia bacterium (assembly GCA_030445865.1). Taxonomy (GTDB): domain Bacteria; phylum Bacillota; class DSM-521; order Neomoorellales; family Neomoorellaceae; genus JASUSV01. The sequence goes on along the minus strand of JASUSV010000011.1, from coordinate 29,239 downwards.
GGGAACTGGGCGATTACCCATTAAGGGCTGGAGAGAAGGCGGTTTTAGCCAGGATTATCCACGCTACCGGTGATATCGGCTACGCTAGGTTGGTAGTCTTTCACCCCGACTTTGTGGCGGCAGCGGTAGCGGCCTTGCAGCGAGGTGCCGGCATTTTTACCGATGTAGAAATGGTGCGTAGCGGCATTAACGCACGCCTGGTTGCGGAGTTGGGCGGCCAGATCTTTTGCGCCATTCGCGAACCGGAGGTAATCGCTGCGGCCAAAAAGAGAAACGAGACGCGGGCTCTGGTGGCCATAGAGCGGCTGGCTCCCCGGATGGAGGGCGGCCTGGTGGCCATCGGCAACGCGCCGACGGCCCTCTTTCGCCTGTTGGAGCTAATTAAGGCCGGTTCTGCCCGGCCGGCAGCCGTAATCGGTGTACCAGTCGGTTTTGTCGGCGCCGCCGAAGCCAAGGCCGCCCTGGCCGCAACGGAGGTCCCGCATTTGGTGGTACAGGGACCTAAAGGAGGTAGCACGGTAGCCGTAGCGGCCGTAAACGCCCTGCTCAAGCTGGTGGTGGAACGATGGCCTTAAGCATCATGCTACAGGGAACCAGTTCTAACGTCGGTAAAAGCATCCTGGCTGCCGCCCTCTGCCGTCTCTTCTACAAGGCTGGCTACCGGGTGGCGCCCTTTAAGGCCCAGAACATGGCCTTAAACTCCTGCGTTACCCGGGATGGCGGCGAGATGGGCCGCGCTCAGGTACTCCAGGCCTATGCCGCCGGTGTAGAGCCGCGAGTAGAAATGAATCCCGTGCTCTTAAAGCCTACCGCCCCCGCCTGCTCTCAGGTGGTGGTCCTGGGTCGCCCGGTCGGAAACTTAGGGGCTAAGGAGTACCACAGTGGCTATAATCAGCACTTGCTGGATGTGGTAGAACAGGCCTACCGCTGCCTCTGTCGCGAGTTCGATGTTATCATTATTGAAGGCGCCGGCAGTCCGGCGGAAGTAAATTTAAAAGATCGCGAGATCGCTAATATGCGTGTGGCGAAAATGGCCCAGGCGCCGGTACTGCTGGTGGCAGATATCGACCGCGGTGGCGCTCTGGCAGCAGTAGTAGGTACCCTGGAACTGCTCGACCCTGATGAAAGGGAACTTGTAGCCGGTATTATTATCAATAAATTCCGCGGTGACCTGGAACTCCTGAGGCCAGCCCTGGAATTTCTTGAAGCCAGGACTGGGAAGCCCGTGCTGGGAGTAGTGCCCTACCTGCCTGACTTAAGCTTACCGGAAGAAGATTCGGTGGCTTTGGAAGGAAAAGTTAACCGGAATACGGGAGCGGGTCAAATAGAGATTGCTGTAGTAGTAACTCCACGCATCTCTAATTTTACCGACTTTGACCCCCTGGAACGGGAGCCAGGCGTTAACGTCCGATATGTTACTGGCCGCGAGCCTCTAGGCCAGCCCGACCTGATTATCCTGCCTGGCAGTAAAAATACCATTGGCGATCTGCTTTTTCTGAAGAGTTGTGGTAAGGTTGGGGAAATCAAGAAATTGGCCGCTCTTGGTACGCCGGTAATCGGCATCTGCGGTGGCTACCAGATGCTGGGGCTGGAAATTCGCGATCCTGAGGGAAGCGAAGGCAGCGATATACGCGAGATTGATGGGCTGGGCCTGCTTGATGTAGTTACTACTTTTGCTCCCGCTAAAACTACGTATCTGGTTGAAGCTATCGTCACAGGTAGCGGCCCCTTCCTGGAGCCCTGCCGCGGTTTGCAGGTACGGGGGTATGAAATCCATATGGGCCAGAGCCGCCGATTAAACAATGCAGGCGCAGCTTTCCGGATAAAAAAGCGGGGGGAAGAGGCGGTGGATTTGGCTGATGGGGCTGTGGCTCCCGGCGGGCTGGTCCTGGGGACTTACATCCACGGCATTTTCGATAATGATCGTTTTCGCCACCATGTATTATCCGCCTTAAGGCGTCGGCGGGGCCTGGCCGACGTAGATAACGGATATAATTTTACCGCCGACCTGGAGGTACGTCTGGATGCCCTGGCGCAGGCTGTGGGGGCGAACCTGGACCTAGAGCGGCTGGCGCAGATTATGGGCCTGCCCCGACCCCTGGCAGGTGTGGGTTTTGGTTCTTAGCCTTCCCGTTTTCCTGGGGGCTTTGTTTTTGGACCTGGCTATAGGAGATCCCTGCTGGTTACTTCACCCAACGCAGATTATGGGTTGGCTCATCGTGCGGCTGGAGAAGCTTCTCCGGCCTTTGGCCATCACACCGAGGCAGCAGGTTCTTGTCGGCGGGATTCTGGCAGCGCTGGTAGTGGCCGTTTCCTGGCTGGCAACTTATTTATTACTGGCACTGGCTTACCGCTTATCCCCTTTGGCCGGTCTGATTTTAAGCGCCTGGTTGCTGTCAACCACCATAGCCTGCCGCGGCCTGGCGGCAGCCGGCCTGAGGGTCTACCAGAGCCTTAAGGCCGGCAGGTTACCGGAAGCCCGCCGCCTTGTAGGGTTAATTGTCGGCCGCGATACGGGGCATCTGTCTGCGGGCGAAGTAGCAAGGGCTACGGTGGAAACGGTAGCCGAAAACACCAGCGACGGCATAATCGCCCCCCTTTTTTTCGGCCTGATCGGCGGGGTACCCCTGGCTATGGCTTACCGGGCCGTCAATACCTTGGATTCCATGCTGGGTTACCGGAACGAGCGCTACCTCTATTTTGGCCGCGCCTCGGCGCGCCTGGACGACGCGGCCAATTACCTCCCGGCAAGGCTGACCGGTTTCCTACTCTGCCTAGCAGCAGCCTTAACCGGGGCCGACTTCCCTGGTGCCTGGTTAACTATGTGTCGCGATTCCCGCCGCCACCCAAGTCCCAACAGCGGGTTCCCAGAAGCGGCGGTAGCCGGCGCCCTAGGGGTGCGCCTGGGCGGTACTAACTATTACCAGGGAATAGCCTCCTTCCGCCCTTATATTGGTAAAGCCCGTCGGGAGCTGGTAGCCGAACATATCGTCCAAGCTGTCAGGCTGATGGTGGTGGCAACCCTCTTATTTGTTGTTATTGGCGGCATTTGGCTCTGGGTCCTACCTTGGAGCTGGTGGTAGGGGGTGGAAATGTGGCTCAGGCGCGTATAATTATTGCCGGCGTGAAGAGCGGTGTGGGTAAGACTACCATCGCTACCGGGCTGATGGCCGCCCTGGCGCGCAGGGGGTTAAAAGTGCAGGGGTTTAAGGTAGGGCCTGATTATATTGACCCCGGCTACCACACGGCGGCTACCGGTCGCCCTTCGCGCAATCTGGACAGTTTTTTGCTCTCCGAAGATGTGTTGCGGGAGATATACTTGCGGGCGGCAGCCACGGCCGATGTCGCTGTAATCGAAGGCGTTATGGGCCTCTACGACGGGCAGGCCAGGAGTGGCGCCGGGAGTACGGCGGAGGTAGCTCGCATTCTTAAGGCACCTGTATTGCTGGTCGTGGATGCTACTTCCCTGGGCCAGAGCGCGGCGGCCATGGTTCTGGGATACGCTTGCTTTGACCCCGAGATTAAAATAGCCGGCGTCATATTAAACCGGGTTGCTGGGCGGCGTCACCGGGAAATACTGCAACCGGCCATAGAAGGGGCGACCGGCATCCCCGTCGTCGGCTGCCTGGAACGGGAGACCAGGATGGAATTACCCTCGCGCCACCTGGGATTGATCCCGGCGGTGGAGATAAAGGGGCTTGCGGCCGTACTGGACCGGCTGGCTACGGTAGTCAGTAAGGCCTTGGATCTGGACCGCATCCTGGCCGTAGCCGGGCAGGCAGAGGAATTAGTGCCGCCGGTACAACTCCTCTTCCCGGCGCAGCCTCCACGTGAACATTTGCCGATAGCCATTGCCCGTGACGCCGCCTTTAATTTTTACTACCAGGATGCCCTGGATTACCTTGAGGCCTGCGGCGCCGAGCTCATTCCCTTCAGCCCTATATCGGATTCCAGGCTGCCGGCGGGGGTAACGGGGGTGATAATCGGGGGCGGTTTTCCGGAAATCTTTTTGTCTGAGCTAGTAGCCAATGTGTCTCTGCAAGAAGATCTGCGGCGCCAGGTAACTAAGGGCTTGCCCCTTTACGCCGAATGCGGAGGCCTAATGTATCTCTGCCGTGGCCTTGAAGATCTAGAAGGGAGGTACTGGCCCTTGGCCGGGATTGTGCCTGCCATTTGCCGCATTAATAAACGCCTGGCCAGCATGGGCTACTGGCAGGCGGTAACTTGGCGTTCCGGTATTCTCGGGCCGGCTGGCATGACCTTAAGAGGGCACGAGTTTCACTATTCAAGTTTGGAAGTAGAAGAAGGCTTTCCCTGGGCCTATTGCCTAACGGAAAGTAATCGGCCGGAAGGTTATGCTTCAGGTTCGGTACTGGCTTCTTATCTTCATCTCCACTGGACCGGCAGCCCGGCGGCGGCGCAGAATTTTTTGGGGGCCTGCCGGAAGTATGCCGGCCGCAAACCAAATTATCTACCGCTTTCTACCTAAAACTTTTCAAGCTTAAGGAGGCACCTCTTAATGAGACTTTTGAGGCAGACTATAGAAGCTATTAAGCCTCTAGATAACGAGGCGCAAGCAAAAGCCCAGGCCAGGCTTGATAATCTGACCAAGCCTCCCGGTAGCCTAGGGGTGCTGGAAGACCTGGCGCGGATTCTAGCCGGCATTACAGGACGGCTACCGACTTCCCTGCCGCGCAAGACGCACATCCTTATGGCCGGCGATCACGGCGTGGTGGCTAACGGGGTTAGCGCCTTTCCCCAGGAAGTAACTGCCCAGATGGTATTTAATTTTGTGAACGGTGGCGCGGCAATTAACGTCCTGGCCCGTCATGCCGGTGCCGAGCTATTGCTGGTCGATATTGGGGTGGCCGCCGATTTGCCCGACCTGCCGGGCCTGCTCAAGCGTAAGGTCGCTTACGGTACGGCTAACCTGGCTGAGGGACCGGCTTTAACCAGGGAGCAGGCTGTAGCTGCTCTGGAAGTAGGTATAGAAGTGGCCAATGACTGCATCCGGCGAGGTACGGAGCTTCTCGGCATCGGCGAGATGGGCATCGGTAATACTACTCCCAGTACAGCCATCCTGGCCGCCTTAAGCGGCTTGCCGGTAAGGGAGATTATAGGCCGCGGTACCGGCATCGACGATAACCGCCTGGAGCTAAAAATTAAAGCTATCGAGCAGGGCTTAAAAGTCAACCGGCCCAACCCCGACGACGGCCTCGATGTCCTGGCTAAAGTCGGGGGGCTGGAGATAGCAGGCATGGCCGGGGTGATCCTGGCCGGGGCGGCTGCGCGGGTACCGGTTATCATTGACGGTTTTATATCCGGTGCTGCGGCCCTGATTGCGGCCAAATTAAATAAGCTCTGTTGCCACTACCTGCTTGCTTCCCATCTTTCAGAGGAACCGGGTCACCGGATAATGCTGGAAATGTTAGGCTTGCAGCCCATGCTAAATATGCGCATGCGTTTAGGCGAAGGTACCGGAGCTGCTTTAGGAATGACTCTGGTCGATGCGGCCGTCAAGATCTTTAACGAGATGGCTACCTTTGCCGAAGCCGGCGTGGCGGGGGCCTTAAACGGTTGAGGAATCAGCTCAAGGCTTTCTTAACAGCGCTACGGTTTCTTACCCGCTTGGAATTGGGCGAGGGCGGCAGGACGCCGGAAGATTTCCATCGCAGCCTGGCCTATTTTCCGTTAATTGGCCTGCTCCTGGGCCTTATCCTGGCAGCGTGCCGCCAGATTTTAGCTTTTCATATGCCACCGGCAGTCCAGGCCGGCCTGCTTTTGGCCCTGGAGGTTTACCTGACCGGGGGCCTACACCTGGACGGGTTTATGGACAGTATAGACGGCCTTTTTTCCGGCCGCGAGCGGGAGCGTATCCTGGCCATTATGAAGGATAGCCATGTCGGAGCCCACGGAGTAACGGCGGTTATTATACTCCTACTGCTTAAGTTCAGCCTGTTCTTCTCTCTGCCCCCACAACCTGGCTGGAACCTTTCGCCGCTGCTTTTAATTATGCCGGTCTTAAGCCGCTGGTCTGTGGTTTTGGCGCTTATTCTTTTTCCCTATGCCCGCAGTGACGGTATGGGTAGCCTTTTTGGCGCCGGCAGCCGTGGCGGGCGCAGTTTTCTAGTAGGAGCTACAGTCATCGCATTGACAATTGTCTATTTAGTCATGGGGCTTATGGGGCTGGTGCTGGCTTTCCTGGTAGGTCTACTGGCCTGGTACTGGGGCACCTGGGTCTGCCACCGGATCGGGGGCTTAACCGGCGATACCTACGGCGCCCTGGCGGAAATAGCCGAGGTTTACGTCCTGGTATTGGGTTTGTTCTTGCTTTAGGCCGGGAAAGGGGGAATGGTATGCGGGCGACGGCGCGCGTGCCCTGCTCCTGCGGGGAGCTGGTTCAGGGAATCATAGATGGGAGTTACTGCCTGATTACTTGCCCCATTAATGTCTGGGCAAAAGTTACGGTAGAGTTAAAGCCGGGCGGCGGTATTTACGGTCCCCTCGGTCGGAGTAAGGCCCTGCGGGCAGTGCGACTGGCTTTAAACCTGCTGGGTGAGCGGGCCGGGGCGAAGGTGTGGGTAGAAAATCCCTTGCCACCGGGCAAAGGCCTGGCCACCAGTACCGCCGATGTGGTTGCGGCGGCGGCGGCAACAGCAGCGGCGGCGGGTTATCGCCTCACTTATGTCGAGCTGGCCAGGATTGCCCTTCAAATTGAACCCAGCGACGGTACTTTTTTGCCCGGCATTGCCCTTTTCGACCATATCCACGGGAAGAAGCAGGAATACCTGGGCCCGGCTCCAGAATTGGAAATTTTAATTGTTGACCTCGGCGGCAAGGTAGATACGGTCAATTTTAACCGGCGCCAGGATCTAATAAAACTTAATCGGGCTAAAGAACCCCTGGTACAGCAGGCCGGCCAACTGGTACGGCTGGGCCTGGCCGAACAAAATGCCGCCCTGGTCGCTCGGGGAGCGACTTTGAGCGCTCTGGCCAACCAGGTTATTTTACCCAAGCCAGAACTGGAATCCATCTTGGATCTGGCCTTGGAAGGCGGTGCTCTGGGGGTAAATGCCGCTCATAGCGGTACCGTCCTAGGCATCCTCTACCGGCCGGGTGAAATTGATAGCCGGGAATTACAAATTAAACTCAAAAAACGCCACCCGCATCTTAATTTTTTTAAGGCCTCGCTGGCCAGCGGCGGCGTGGAGGTTGCGGCAGAAGCATGGTCGACAGAGGCATTGTCGGCGGCAGTCGGGAAATAGAGCCGGCAGTTCATGGCGGTAACTGGCAAGAAGCGGCATTGCTTTATGGTTATGCTCCCGAGGATATGCTGGATTTTAGCACCAACATCAATCCTCTGGGACCCCCGGCTGCCGTCCTGGACTGCTTGCACCGCAACTTAAACGCCATCCAGCGCTATCCGGACCCGGAAAGTTTTTGTTTTAGGACAAGTCTGGCGGCTTACCTCGGTGTGGGAATAGAAAACGTTTTGGCCGGTAACGGTGCGGTAGAGATAATTTATTTGCTGCTACAAACTTTAAGGCCGCGGCGAGTGCTCATAGTCGAGCCGACTTTCAGCGAGTACCGGCGCACGGCTCAGATTGCTGGGGCGGAAATAACTACGATTTTGCTGAGGCCGCAGGACGGCTTTCATCTCGACCCCGCCGCTTTTTTAAAAAATCTCTCCGGTCTGGACCTAGCTTTTCTCTGTAATCCCAACAACCCCACCGGTAACCTCATTTCCAGCGATATTTTACAAGACCTGGCGGAGGCCTGCTACCACCAGGGGGTTTTCCTGGTAGTAGACGAATCTTTTCTCGACTTCCTGCCGGACTGGTCGGAGTTAACTTTATGCCGCCGCGCCGCTATCACCGGGAACCTGCTCGTCTTGCGTTCTCTCACTAAGTTTTTTGCCCTGCCGGGCCTGCGTTTGGGTGCGGCCGTGACCAGTTCTCAATTGGTTTCCCGCCTGCATCGGGCCCGCGATCCCTGGAGCGTAAATATTCTTGCCCAGATGGCCGGCGAGGTGGCCCTCAAGGAGTACGCCTATATGGAACGCAGTCGGGATTTAATCCGCCAGGAAAAGGAATACCTTTTCATGGGGCTGGTTGCCTCCGGCTTAAAACCTTTTCCTGCCGCTGCCAATTTCATTTTGGTCGACATCAGCGCTTCGGGGTGGACGTCGCCTAATTTGGCGCAGGCTACCGGACAGCGAGGGATTTTAATTCGCGATTGCAGTTCCTTTCCCGGCTTAGGTCCGGATTATATCCGTCTTGCCGTTAAAGATCGGGCGGCCAATGCTACCCTGCTTCGGGTTTTGGAAGAAATTTTGTAGGTATAAATGATTGTTGCATGAGGTCATAATAAAAAATTTTCCTTGACTCCGGCCTCCCTATCTTTTAAACTTATACCAAGAAAAATCCTTTAAGTTAGTCCAGCGAGGCTAGCAAGGGTAGTAAATGTACAGAAACGGGGGATGCTAAACCTGTGCCAGCCTGGCGCAGGTTTTTTTGTGCCAGAAGAGAGGTGTGAGAGGTTGCCGCTGGTCGAGAAAGCCGTAATCATGGACGCCGAGAAGTTGCGCCGCACTTTAATCCGCATTGCCCACGAAATCCTCGAGCGCAACAAGGGGACAGATAAATTGGTGCTGGTGGGCGTCAGGCGGCGGGGAGTACCTCTTGCTCAACGTTTACAATCATTCATCGAGCAAATTGAGGGCGTCAAGGTGCCTCTAGGAAGCCTGGATATTACCCTGTACCGCGACGACCTTTCTGCCGATACCAAACCTGCCCTCAGCCGGACGGATATCCCCTTTGATCTAAACGGCAAGCGGGTTGTTTTAGTAGATGACGTTCTTTTCACCGGGAGAACCGTGCGGGCGGCCCTGGATGCTCTAATCGACCTCGGGCGGCCGGAATGCATCCAGTTGGCCGTAGTAATCGACCGCGGCCACCGGGAGCTGCCCATCCGGGCCGATTACGTGGGTAAAAATGTCCCAACTTCCCGGCGGGAAGAGATCGGGGTAGAGCTAAAAGAAGTTGATGGTATAGACCGGGTGGTAATCCGAGAATTAACACCAGATCGAAGTCCTTGAAATTAGCCCCGTGAGGCTAATAAGGACGGCGGCCAGAACCTCCTTATTAGCCTGGATAGGCGGTAAGGAGTTTTTTTATGGGCAAAAATAGGAGGCGGGTTTATGAGTTTAAGGAGCAAGGACCTGTTGGGTTTACAAGACCTTACAGCCGAGGAAATAGGGTTAATACTCGATACCGCGGCATCCATGAAAGAAGTCCTGCAGCGGGAAATCAAGAAAGTGCCGGCTTTGAGGGGAAAACTGGTAGTCACCCTTTTCTACGAGCCGAGCACGCGCACGCGGACTTCTTTTGAGCTGGCGGCTAAATGCCTGGGGGCGGATACGGTGAGCATCGCTACGGCTACCAGCAGCGTGGCTAAAGGAGAAAGCCTTAAGGATACCGCCCGCACCTTAGCAGCTATGGGAGTTGACGCCGTAGTGATCCGCCACAGCGCCGCCGGCGCGCCGGCCATCCTCGCCCGCACCATTAAAGCATCCGTGCTTAACGGCGGCGACGGCATGCACGAACACCCTACCCAGGCGCTCCTGGATATGTTCACGATTAAAGAAAAGCTGGGGGGTTTTAGGGGCCTTAAAGTAGCCATACTGGGCGATATTCTCCACAGCCGGGTAGCCCGGTCCAACATCTGGGGGCTCACCAAGCTTGGAGCCGAAGTAAGGGTTGTCGGGCCGGCAACTTTAATGCCGCCGGAAATCGAGCGGCTAGGGGTTAAAGTTTATCACCGCGCCGAAGAAGCCCTGGAGGACGTAGATGTTATTAACGTCTTGCGCATTCAGCGGGAGCGGCAGAAAATGGGCCTCTTTCCTTCCCTTAGAGAATATACCAGGCTCTACCAGTTAACGCCTGCCCGCCTCAAGTTAGCCAAGCCCGAAGCGCTGGTGTTGCACCCCGGTCCCATGAACCGCGGCATCGAGATTTCCTCGGAAGTGGCCGACGGCCTGCAGTCCTGCGTCAACGAGCAGGTAACCAACGGCGTGGCCGTGCGCATGGCTTTGCTATATCTTTTAATTGGAGGTGGCAGCCGTGAAGCTCTTGATTAAAGGCGGACGCATCGTAGACCCCTTGCAAAACCTGGAAGGCGAATATGATGTGCTGGTGGATGATGGAAAGGTGGCTGCCCTGGAGCGGAATATTAAGCCCGGTGCCGGGGTGGAAGTTATTGATGTGCCGGGCTGCATCGTTGCCCCCGGTTTCATTGACATGCATGTGCACCTCCGCGAACCGGGTTTAGAGCATAAAGAGACTATTGCTACCGGTACGCGGGCGGCAGCGGCCGGGGGTTTTGTGGCCGTGGCCGCCATGCCCAATACCGAGCCGGTTGCCGATAACGCCTCCGTCATTACTTATATTAAGGAAAAAGCCGCCCGTGAGGGTGCAGTAAGGGTTTATCCCATCGGAGCCATTACAAAAGGGTCAAAAGGCGAGGAATTGTCCGAGATTGCCGACCTGGCTGAAGCCGGGGCTGTGGCTTTAAGCGATGACGGGCGGCCAGTTATGAACGCCGAGATCATGCGGCGGGCTTTGGAATACGCGGGTATGTTTAATTTGCCGGTTATAGCCCACTGCGAGGATTTAAATCTTTCCGCCGGCGGGGTTATGAATGAAGGCTTTATTTCTACCATCCTGGGTCTCAGGGGTATACCTGCAGGGGCGGAAGAAGTTATGGTGGCCAGAGATTTAATTTTGGCCGCCATGACAAAAGGAAAATTGCACCTGGCCCATATAAGCACGGCCGGTTCAGTGCAACTTTTGCAACAGGCCAAAGAAAGGGGTATCAAAGTAACGGCGGAAGTCACGCCGCATCATCTTTGTCTTACCGAAGAAGAGGTGGTGGGATATAATACTAATGCTAAAGTTAACCCCCCGTTACGTACGCGCCGCGACTGCGATGCCCTTGGCAGCGCCTTGGCGGGAGAGTTAATTGAAGTTATTGCCAGCGATCACGCCCCTCACGCCGCCGAAGAAAAAGATGTGGAATTTGATTTTGCCCCCTTTGGCATGGTCGGCCTGGAGACGGCGGTGCCCCTGGTAGTTACTTTCCTCATCCGCCCGGGCCTTCTAACCTGGAAACAGGCCGTAGCCGCCTGGAGCTCAAATCCGGCCAGGATTCTTAACGTGCCGGGCGGCTCTTTAGCACCGGGCTCGACAGCAGATATCACCATCATTAACCCCGCCGAGGAGCGTGAAGTCGACGTACGGCGCTTTTATTCTCTTGGCAAAAATTCGCCCCTTCAAGGTCGTAAACTCTACGGCTGGCCGGCGGCGACTATCGTCGGCGGCCGGATAATTATGCGCGAGGGAGAAGTTTTGGTTTAGGAGAGGTTAAAATGCGAGCTTATTTAGTGTTGGAAGACGGTAGCGTTTTTGAAGGCCGGTCCTTTGGGAAGCCGGGTTTTGCCCACGGCGAGGTAGTTTTTAACACCAGTATGACGGGTTACCAGGAGGTGCTTACCGACCCGTCCTACTGCGGCCAGATAGTAACTTTAACCTATCCCCTTATCGGAAACTATGGTTTAAACGACGAGGATTTTGAATCCGATGGGCCCAAGGTATGCGGGTTTGTGGTGGCTGAAGCCTGTCAACGGCCCAGCAACTGGCGCTCGCGAGAAAACATTATGGAATATCTAGAACGCTTTGGCATACCCGGCATCGAGGGCATCGATACTCGGGCCCTGACCCGCCGTTTGCGGCGGAAGGGTACCATGTACGGCGTCCTGGCTGCCGGCGACTGGGACGTGGTCGAACTGGTAAAGCGGGCCAAGCAGCGGCCCGAGCTCAGCGGCACTAGGCTCGTCCCTACAGTAACTAATAAAAAGCCTTATACGGTGGCAGGAGGCCCGCAAAGGGTAGTCCTCTATAATATGGGCGTAAAAGAAAATATCGTCCGCTGGCTGCACCGCATAGGCTTCACGGTAGCCGTTATGCCTGCCCAAAGCACGGCCGAGGAGATTCTGGCAGTGCGGCCGGCAGGAGTTCTGGTGAGCAATGGCCCCGGCGATCCTAAAGACGTGCCTTACGCGGTGGAGACGCTGCGCGGTTTAATTGGCCGGGTTCCTATATTTGGTATATGCCTGGGTCACCAGCTTCTGGCCCTGGCCTTTGGCGGCGATACCTTTAAACTGCCCTTCGGCCACCGCGGCGCCAACCACCCCGTAAAAGACCTGGCAACTGGCCGGGTATATATCACTTCCCAAAACCACGGCTATGCCGTGAAAGAAGATTCTTTGCCGCGAGAAGTTGTTGTTTCGCACATTAATTTAAATGACGGTACAGTAGAAGGGTTGCGCCATCGTAGTTTACCTGTCTTTTCCGTTCAATATCACCCCGAGTCTTCACCGGGGCCGACGGATTCCGAGTACCTCTTCTACGAATTCTTTGAGGAGATGAAGCAAGAATGCCGCTGAAGAAAGGCTTAAAGAAAGTCATGGTCATAGGCTCTGGCCCCATTATAATCGGACAGGCGGCCGAGTTCGACTATGCCGGTACTCAGGCCTGCCGGGCTTTAAAGGAGGAGGGTATGGAAATTGTCCTGGTAAACTCTAATCCGGCCACCATCATGACGGACCAGAATATGGCCGATAGAGTTTACCTGGAGCCCCTGACGTTGGACTTTGTGGCTGAAATCGTACGGCGTGAACGGCCGGACGGTCTTTTGCCGACTCTCGGCGGCCAGGTGGGGTTAAATTTAGCGCTGCAGTTGGCCGAGGCCGGCGTCCTAGAGGAAACGGGCGTGCAGCTCCTGGGGACGCCGTTAACAGCTATTCAACGGGCCGAAGACCGGGAAAAGTTTAAATTAATGATGACCGAGATCGGCGAACCGGTGCCGGAAAGCCGCATCGTTAACCATATAGAAGAGGCCCTGGACTTTGCAGCCGAAATCGGTTACCCTGTGATCGTCCGGCCGGCCTATACTTTAGGCGGTACTGGTGGCGGCGTAGCTCATACACCGGAAGAATTACAAGTAATTGCCAATAAGGGCCTAAAGCTCTCTTTAATCAAGCAGATTTTAGTAGAGCGCTCGGTGGCCGGCTGGAAAGAAATCGAATACGAGGTCATACGGGACAGCGCCGATAATTGTATAACCGTCTGTAATATGGAAAATATCGACCCCATGGGCATCCATACCGGGGACAGCATTGTAGTGGCGCCTTCTCAGACTTTGTCTGATAGAGAGTATCAGATGTTGCGGCGGGCTTCTTTAAAAATCATCAGGGCGCTAGGTATTGAGGGCGGTTGCAATATCCAGTTTGCCCTTGATCCTAACAGTATGCGCTACTATGTCATTGAGGTCAACCCGCGGGTGAGCCGCTCCAGCGCCCTGGCTTCTAAAGCCACCGGCTATCCTATTGCCAGAGTGGCCACTAAGATTGCCTTGGGCTTTACTTTAGATGAGATACCCAACGCCGTTACCGGCGAGACTAAAGCCTCTTTTGAACCTGCCCTGGATTATGTAGTCATTAAAATACCGCGCTTTCCTTTTGATAAATTTTCCTTGGCTGACCGCCTCCTCGGTACTCAGATGAAAGCTACGGGCGAGGTCATGGCCATCGACCGCACTTTTGAAGGGGCTTTAATGAAGGCCATCCGTTCTCTGGAACTTAAATTAGACGGCCTTTTGCTGCCCGTCTTCCGGAGTTTTAGCGATGCCGACCTGCGCAGCAAATTAAAAGAGGCCGACGATGAGCGTCTTTTCGTCCTGGCCGAAGCTCTGCGCCGGGGGTGGGCCATAGACGATCTCTACCGGTTGACCGGTATAGATCGTTTCTTCCTGGAGAAAATCGCTGGTATTGTAGCCTTTGAAAAGAACCTCATTGCCTGCGGCTCACAATTGGATGCCGTTACCTTGCGCCGCGCTAAAGAGTTAGGCTATACCGATGCTCAGATCGGTTCCTTGACGGGCTTAGGCGAACAGGAAGTACGGGCACGGAGGGAAGAGAACGGTCTGGCGCCCGTCTATAAGATGGTAGATACCTGCGCCGCCGAGTTTGAAGCCGTCACTCCTTATTACTACTCAACTTATGCTGGCCGGGAAGATGAATCCGAGCCCCGCCGCTGCCGCAAGGCGGTAGTTTTAGGCGCTGGCCCAATCCGCATCGGCCAGGGTATCGAGTTCGATTACTGCTGCGTGCACTCCGCCTGGGCCTTGCGCGAGGCCGGGGTGCAGTCCATAATCATTAACAATAACCCCGAAACGGTCAGCACGGACTTTGACACTTCCGACCGCCTTTACTTCGAACCCTTAACTAAAGAAGATGTGCTTAATGTTCTGGCCAAAGAAAAGCCCGACGGCGTGATCGTCCAGTTCGGCGGCCAGACGGCCATAAATTTGGCTGCAGCCGTAGCCGGGGCCGGATACCGGGTTCTTGGAACTTCCGTGGCCGACATTGACCGGGCCGAAGACCGGGAAAAATTCGATCATCTCCTGGCCGAGTTAGGTATCCCCCGGCCGGAAGGCGGCGCGGCGACATCGGTAGAAGAAGTGACTAGAATAGCGCAGCGGCTGGGTTTCCCGGTCCTGGTGCGCCCCTCTTACGTCCTGGGCGGCCGGGCTATGGAAATAGTGCACAATGAAGAGCAACTGGTAGAATACGCCACTTCTGCCGTTAAAGTGACGCCAGAGCATCCCATTTTGGTGGATAAATATTTGCAGGGGACCGAGATCGAGGTTGACGCCGTGAGCGACGGCCGCGATGTCCTGATCCCGGGGATTATGGAACACGTCGAGCGGGCAGGTGTGCATTCGGGCGACAGTATTGCTGTTTATCCCGCCCATTCCCTGCCGCCGGAAGTGGTCGAAGTAGTCGTAGAGTATACAACGCGACTGGCACGGGCCCTGCATATTAAAGGGCTATTGAACATCCAGTTTGTCCTGCACCAGGGTAAAATTTACGTGCTAGAGGTCAACCCTCGCTCCAGCCGGACGGTGCCTTATATAAGCAAGATCACCGGCGTGCCTATGGTCAAGCTAGCAACTAATATCATGCTGGGCCAAAGCCTAAGGGATCAGGGTTATCAAGGAGGGCTTTTACCTCCCCCGGATTATATGGCCGTAAAAGTGCCGGTCTTTTCTTTTGGCAAACTCCTTCAGGTGGATACTTCCCTGGGGCCGGAGATGAAATCTACCGGCGAAGTTATGGGCATTGACCGGGATTATGCCCGGGCCTTGTTTAAAGGTCTGGTAGCGGCTGGCTGCTCCATTCCTAAGGCCGGAACCCTTTTGGCCACCATTGCCGATAAAGATAAGGCGGAGGCGCTGCCTATTATTAAGGGCTTTGCCGAGCTGGGCTTCAAGATCTTGGCTACGGCAGGCACGGCTAAGGCCCTGGAGGCCTTTGGCGTTAAGGTTGAACGGGTCAATAAAGTGTACGAGGGCTCGCCGCATATCGTTGATTTAATTCGGAGCGATAAAATTCATTTTGTGCTGAACACCCTGACCAAAGGGAGGCAGCCGGAACGCGACGGTTTCAAAATTCGGCGGGCTGCCGCCGAGCTGGGTATACCCTGCCTTACTTCTTTAGATACGGCCAGGGCTCTGCTGCAAGTCCTGCAATCCCTTCATGCTGGCGAAAGTTTTTCTATTAAACCCTTACAGGATTACCTGAAGCACTCGGCTTCCCAGCTAAGGTATGCGGTCGGCAGTTAATGGGGAGTGGAGATGGTTGAAGGCTAGAGACAGGCTAATCGTGGCCCTGGATGTGCCTGATTTAGAGAAGGCCGAAACTTTAGTGAAATTGCTGTCCCCCCATACAGGTATGTTCAAGATTGGCCTGGAGCTGTATACCTCAGCGGGCCCGGCGGCAATAGAGATGGTGAAACGGTATGACGCTAGAGTTTTTGCCGACCTCAAGCTCCACGACATCCCGAATACAGTAGCCAGGGCGGCTCGGGCGCTAACGCGCCTGGGCGCAGATATGCTGAACGTCCATGCCGCTGGCGGGCGGGAGATGCTCTCGGAGGCGGCCCGGAGCGTTAAAGAGGCGGCAGCAGCAGCCGGTCGGCCCGCCCCTCTGCTCCTCGCCGTTACCGTCCTTACCAGTCTGGATGCCCGGAGCCTGAAGGAAGAGATAGGTATCATACGTCCCATGGAGGAACAGGTAGTGTACTGGGCTTCCCTGGCCAGGGAATGCGGTTTAGATGGCGTGGTAGCCTCGTCACGGGAAGCAGCAGCCGTACGTGCTGCCTGTGGCCCTAATTTTGTCATCGTGACGCCGGGTGTACGCCCGGCCGGTGCCGAACACGACGACCAGCGCCGCGTGCTTACACCCCTGGAAGCTATACGTGCCGGCGCCTCCTATATCGTTGTCGGCCGCCCCATCACCCAAGCCCCTGCTCCGGTTGAAGCGGCTCAGGCCATAATAGCCGAGATAGAGGCGGGCTTGGGGGAATAAAACCCATCCCCCGCCACCCCCTGGATCTAGCATCAGTAGCCGGCGTCTCCGACCAAGCCGCCCGCGGCCTTTTCCCACCACTATAGCCCAAAGCGGGAAAATAACCGGGCGTGATGGCTAATCGTAAGCCTTACTCTCCCCCGGCGGGCAGGGTTCGACGTAAACGGTGCGGTAATCAGTGTAAGTTACCATCCCCGGCCTGGAGCCTGGGGGCTTGCGGAGGTATTTACATAAAGTGTAATCGACGGCAACTTTTCTTGCCCCTCTGGCCTTGCTGTAATAGGCGGCCAGGGAGGCAGCCTGCTCCAGGGTTCTTGCCGGGACCTCGCGGCCCCCGGTGCGCACCAGTACATGGGACCCGGGCACGTCTTTAGCGTGGAGCCAGAGATCGTGATCCTGGGAGAATTTCAGGGAAAGCCATTCGTTTTGCCGGTTGTTTTTGCCCACGAATATAGTAAAACCGTCTTCGGAAGTAAACTGCAGAGGGAGGGAACGCCTTTCCCTCTCTTTTTTCACCCTTTTATCTGGCGTCTCGGGTTTTAGATACCCGGCTTCTACCAGTTCTTGAGAAATTTCGTTTAGATCGGCTATGTCCTGGGCCATCTGAACTGCTTCGATAACACCTTCTAGATAATTTATTTCTTCTCTGGTCTGCTCCAGCTGGCGCGCTGCCTGAACCGCCGTTTTGTGGGCGCGGTTGTACCGCCGGAAGTAATTCTGGGCGTTTTGGGCCGGGGTCAAGGCGGGATCGAGTTCAATTTCCACTTCCGACAGGGAGGGATCATAGAAATTTTCAGCGGTAAATTTCTGCATGCCTTTTTCCAGACGGTAGATATTGGCCGTGATAAGTTCGCCGGCCAGCCGCCATTTTTCCGCTTCTTTCCCTTCGGCTACGGCTTCGGCCTGCAGGGCCGCCTTCTTCTGGCAGCGCTTGAGTTCGCGCTGCAGCAAGTTGGTTAAGCTCCGGCGCTTTTCCTGGAAATGCTGGTAGGCCTCTTTTTCTTTAAAGAAAAGCTCGCAGGCTTGAGAGGCCGTATCGAGTTCCTGGGACGGTAAGCCGTGGTATTGGGTGAGCCTAAAGGCAGCGAAAGCCCGCACCTTCCCTTCCCGGTCGAAAACCACTACCGGTTTATTTTTCCCTGCCTCTATTTCTTCCATCAGTTCCTTTAATGCTTGCCACAGGCGCAGGTAGTCGTACTGGCCGAGGGACTCAATGGATGCCCTTTCGTCCAGGCCGGCCCGGAAGATAATTTCCCTAGCCGACTGCGGGCCTACCCCCGCCAGCTTTTCGACTAAAAGGCGGTCTAAGGGAGCGTCCAGGCCGCCTTCTAAAAGGAGAGCGGTAAAGTCTTCCTCGCTTAAAGTACGCGGGTCGGCTTTAGCTTGCGCCGGCGGCGGTATATAAGGCTGGCCGGGCAGCACTTCCCGGTGGCGGCTTACGGCGTGCGTATAGCGCCGGATACCGTCGATAATGGTGTTATTACCTGCATCGAGCAGGATTATATTGGAATGTTTACCCATGATCTCGGCGATCAGGAGGCGTTCTCCCGGTCGGCCCAGCTCGTCGAAGACGGCAAATTCGAGTTCTAAAATGCGTTCTAGGCGTGGCTGACGAAATGCGACCAGGCGGGCGCCTTCCAGGTGTTTGCGCAGGACCATGCAGAAGAGGGGCGGCTGGCTGGGGTTGGGGTATTGGCCCTCGGCCCAATGGACCCTGGCCTGCTCAGCTCCTGCCGCCAGGAGAAGGCGCCTGGTCTCCCGGCCTTGGCGCAGATGTAGGATAAGCATATCTTTTTGGGGTTGATAGATGCGATCGACCCGGCTGCCCGTCCAGGGGACAAGTTCTTGCAAGATGGCGTATAGGAAGAGACCGTCAAAGGCCAAGGCAATTGCTCCTCGTAATAAAAGTTCTGTTACCATTTTAAGCTAAGCTGGGCTAAAAAAACAATCAAGCGCATAAAGATTAAAGGTGGACAAGAAGTAGGGCAAAGGAGAGTTGTGGGCATGCATGAGCGCGAGTGGTATACTTTAACGCCGGAAGAAGCAGTAAAAGTCTTGCAGAGCAATAGCCTGCACGGCTTGACCTCTCAGGAGGCCGAAAAGCGGCTGGCAAAGTTCGGCCCCAACGCTTTAAAAGGGGGCCAAAAGATTTCTCCCCTGCAGCTATTTCTGGCCCAGTTTAAGGATCTAATGGTCCTGGTACTTTTAGGAGCTACTTCTATTTCTTTCTTTTTAGGCGAGATAGCCGATGCTATTACCATTATAGCTATTGTAATTATTAACGCCGTGCTCGGTTTTATTCAGGAATACCGGGCTGAAAAATCTCTGGCCTCGTTACAGAAAATGGCTGCGCCCGAAGCCCGGGTGATCCGGGACGGCGAGCTCCGACAAATTCCGGCAAGCGAAGTCGTACCCGGGGACATCTTGATTTTAGAAGCCGGTGACCGGGTGGCGGCGGACGGGCTCCTCCTGGAAGCGGTCAACCTCCAGGCCGAGGAAGCAGCTTTGACCGGGGAATCGCTCCCGGTGGGCAAGCGCACAGGCGCCCTGGAAGGTCAGGTGCCGCTGGGCGATAGGCGAAATATGGTCTTTTCGGGCACTTCGATTACCCGCGGCCGGGG
The DNA here is from genome assembly GCA_030445865.1 of Clostridia bacterium. GTDB lineage: Bacteria > Bacillota > DSM-521 > Neomoorellales > Neomoorellaceae > JASUSV01. Next base: position 10,132 of record JASUSV010000011.1, on the reverse strand, counting down.
CCGGGCGGTAGTCGTAGCTACGGGAATGTCCACGGAAATGGGCAAGATTGCCGGTCTACTGGGTGAAGTAAAAAAAGAAGAGACGCCTTTGCAGCAGCGTTTAGACTACCTGGGGAAATGGTTGGTCGGAGGCTGCCTGGCCGTTTGCCTTACCTTAGCCATTGCAGGAATATGGAAAGGTGAAGAACCTTATCACATGTTTTTGGCCGGCGTAAGCCTGGCCGTGGCCGCTATTCCCGAGGGTTTACCTGCCATAGTTACCGTCTGCCTGGCCCTAGGCGTGCAGCGAATGGCCCAGCGCCAAGCCATCATCCGCCGCCTGCCGGCGGTAGAGACGCTGGGGTGTGCTACCGTAATTTGTTCCGATAAGACGGGTACTTTGACCCAGAACCAGATGACCGTCCGGCAGTTATACGTAAATAATTGCCAAATAGAGGTGAGCGGTACGGGTTTTTCGCCTCAGGGGGATTTCACCGTAGAGGGGCGGCGCATGGCCAAGGATGAGGAGCATCTGAAGCTTTTATTGACCATCGCCTCCCAATGCAATAACGCCGTTTTGCAGCGCCGGGGCCTCAGCATTGGCGGCTGGCTGCGGGGCCCGCGGCGGGAGGTGCAATGGCAGATCAGCGGAGATCCGACCGAAGGAGCTCTGTTGGTAGCAGCGGCCAAAGCCGGCATCTGGCGCGAGCATTTGGCCAGGGAGGAGCCCCGGGCGGCCGAAATACCTTTTGAGCCGGAGCGCAAGCGCATGACGGTTATCTGTTCTCGCCGGGGGGGCTTCAGGGCTTATGTGAAAGGGGCTCCAGATGTGATCCTGGAGCTCTGCACCGGCATCTGGCTTAACAGTAGAGTACAGCCCTTGACTCCGGAATTAAGGCAGAAAATTATGCTCCAGAACCAGGCGATGGCCGAAAAGGCCCTGCGCGTCCTGGCCCTTTCCTTTCGCGACCTGCCCGCCGACCATCCTTTAACCGAGGCTGAAGTCGAACGCGAGCTGGTTTTTGTGGGCCTGGCGGGAATGATCGATCCCCCCAGGCCGGAAGCGGTGGCCGCCATCCGTACCTGCCGCCAGGCGGGCATAAAGGTGGTCATGATTACCGGCGACCACCAGGTTACCGCCCAGGCTGTGGGTAGCGAGCTTGGCATGGAAACCGGGGAAGGGCGAGTGTTGAACGGCCGGCAGCTAGATAACTTAAATGATAGCGAGCTGGCGTCTCTTGCGGATAAGGTAAATATTTACGCCCGCGTGGCGCCCCAGCACAAGTTACGCATTGTACGGGCTTTAAAGTCGAGAGGGCAAATAGTAGCTATGACCGGCGATGGGGTAAACGACGCCCCCGCAGTTAAGGAAGCCAATATCGGCATAGCTATGGGGCGCAGCGGGACCGAAGTTACCAAAGAGGCGGCGGCCATGATCCTGGCTGACGATAATTTTGCTACCATTGTAGCTGCCGTCGAGGAAGGCCGCGTTATCTATGCCAACATTCGAAAATTTATCCGCTACCTTTTATCCTGTAATATAGGCGAAGTAATGGTCATGTTTTTAGCAGTTGTAATCGGCCTGCCCCTGCCTTTGCTTCCTATCCAGATTCTCTGGATGAACCTGGTAACCGATGGACTGCCGGCAATGGCGCTGGCGGTAGATAGAAAAGAGCCCGGCGTCATGCAGCGCCCGCCTTATCGGCCTGATGAAGGCATTTTCGCCCGCGGCCTCGGTTGGCGCATAATTTCTCTTGGGATCCAGATTGGTCTGGCGACGCTTTTGGTCTTTATCGGCGGCCTGATCTTGGGCGAAGGCGATGAAGTTACTGCAAGGACTCTGGCTTTCACCACCCTGGTTATGGCCCAGCTCTTTGCCGTTTTTGAGTGCCGTTCGGAATATGAATCGCCTTTTGCCGTGGGATATTTTTCCAACCCTTACCTGGTAGCGGCCGTCGCCTCTTCGGCAGTTATGCAGTTAGCTACCCTCTACTTCCCGCCGTTGCAGGGCGTTTTTAAAACCGTTCCCTTGAACCCTTTTCACTGGGCCATGGTTCTCGTCGCTGCCGGCTGGCGTACCCTGTGGCTGGCTTTAAGTTACTACCTGGTTTTGCCGGTTCGCCGGCTGGTATGGGATCGCTCCTGAGTTTTAAGAAATCCGGCCAAAATGTTGGCAAAAGCGCCCGGTAATGATACAATAGAGCCAAAAAGTTCCGGGAGCTGGTGCAAGGTTTGCGTTTCGTTAAGATGCACGGGCTGGGTAACGATTTTATCTTAATTAATGCTTTGCAGGAAAAATTACCCGGCGATTTACCTGGTTTAGCGCGGCGGGCTTGCGACCGCCGCTTTGGTATTGGCGCTGATGGGTTGATCCTGCTCTTGCCGTCTACCCGGGCAGATGTACGCATGCGTATTATTAACGCCGACGGCAGCGAGGCGGAAATGTGCGGTAACGGCATCCGTTGCCTGGCAAAATACGCTTACGAAAGCGGCATCGTGCCCAAAACCGAGATGACCGTCGAAACCCTGGCCGGCCTGATTTTGCCCCGGCTCATCATAAAAGGCGGCCGGGTCGAAGCCGTACAGGTAGATATGGGGCAACCTCGTTTTGAGCGCGAAGCCCTGCCCATGTCGGGAACAGGCCATCCGGTTATAGAAGAGCCTATTACCGTAGATGGGAAGGAATGGCGGATTACCTGCCTCTCCATGGGCAACCCCCACTGCGTTATATTTGTTCCCGAGGTTGCCAAAGAGCAAGTGCAGGTTGTCGGTCCCTTACTAGAAAAGCATCCCCTTTTCCCTCGCGGTGTTAATGTAGAATTTGTAGAGCTAAGAAGTCGCCGGGAACTGGTCATGCGCGTATGGGAAAGAGGTGCTGGTGAGACGCTGGCCTGCGGCACCGGCGCCTGCGCCGCCGCTGTAGCCGCTGCCCTTACCGGCAGGACGGGCCGGGAAGTTAAGGTACATTTGCCGGGCGGCTACTTGGAAATCAACTGGTTGCCGGACGGACGCGTCTTAATGACCGGGCCGGCGGAAACCGTCTTCAGCGGCGAGTATCTAGTTGATGTTGGGATAAAGGAGGATTAATTATGCAGGTAGCCAAGAGATTGCAAAATTTGCCGCCCTACCTTTTTGCCCGTATTGAAAAGAAGATTGCCGAGGCTAGAGAAAAAGGAGTCGACATTATCAGCTTAGGTATAGGTGATCCTGATCGGCCTACCCCGAGCCACATTATAGAGGAGCTAGTGAAAGAAGCCCAGAACCCCGAAAACCACCGTTACCCCACCTCTGAAGGGTTGGTGGCTTTCCGCCAGGCCGTGGCCGAATGGTATGAGAAGCGCTACGGGGTTAAGCTAGATCCCAAATCAGAAGTGGTTACCTTAATCGGATCTAAAGAAGGCATAGCCCATATTTCCTTTTGCTATGTCGACCCTGGCGATATTAATTTAGTACCGGATCCCGGCTATCCCGTCTACGGCATCGGTACGCTGCTGGCCGGGGGCGAGGTTTACACCCTGCCTTTGAAAGAAGAAAACGGCTACCTTCCCGATCTAACTGCCGTTCCCAGCGACGTGGCCCGCCGCGCCAAATTGATGTTTTTAAATTATCCTAATAACCCCACGGGAGCAGTTGCCGACCGCCGTTTCTTTGAGGAAGCGGTAGAGTTTGCCCGCCAGTATGACGTCCTCATCTGCCATGATGCCGCCTACAACGAGATCACCTTTGATGGTTACCGGGCTCCGTCCTTTTTTGAGGTTCCGGGAGCGAAAGAAGTAGGCATTGAATTTAATTCTCTCTCGAAACCCTTTAATATGACCGGCTGGCGCATCGGTTGGGCCTGCGGCCGGGCGGATGCTATTGAAGCCCTGGCCAGGATTAAGTCTAACATTGACTCTGGCGTTTTTCAGGCCATCCAGTATGCCGGAATAGCTGCCTTAAAAGGTTCTATGGACAGCGTGGCTGAAGTGTGCCGCATTTACCAGGAACGGCGTGATATACTGGTAGAAGGCTTAAACAGCATGGGCTGGCGACTGAATAAGCCTAAAGCTACTTTTTACGTTTGGGCCCCGGTGCCGCAGGGTTATACTTCGGAAAGCTTTGCGGAAATGGTTTTAGAGCGGGCAGGCGTAATCGTGACTCCGGGTAATGGTTATGGGACTTTCGGCGAGGGTTATTTCCGTATGGCCTTAACCATCGATAAGGAGCGCATCCGCGAAGCCCTGGAGCGATTACGGCGGGTGTTAGGCCAGGTGGAATTTTAGCTTTGGCGAGGGGAGAATTATTCTTTGATAGCAAGTATGACCGGATACGGCCGCGGCGAAGCTGCCGGCGCCGGTAAACTGGTTATTGTGGAGATGAAAAGCGTTAATCAGCGTTTCCTGGAGGTCGTGGTACGCCTTCCCCGGCCCTATCTTTCTTTGGAAGAAAAAGTAAGATCCTTTATTAAGGAGAAGCTTAACCGGGGGCATGTGGACGTATTTGTAAGTATAGAAGAAGAAAATAAAGAAAAACGGCAGATTTTAATTGACAAAGCTCTGGTAATAGCTTATTATAATGCTTTGAAGGAAATAGCCCAGAATTTGGCTATTGCTGAAGATATTACTGCCAGCAGACTTCTCGGTTACCCTGGCGTAATACAAGAAGCGATGCCGGAGTGGGAAGAGGAAAGTTTATGGCCGGTAGTAGCTTCTGCCTTAAACGAGGCGGTGGCAGGGTTGCTTTCCATGCGGAGGGCCGAGGGCAAGAAACTGGAAGCAGACTTGCTGGCAAGGGTGGCGAAGTTAAAAAATTTAATTGAGATTATCAGGCAGCGGGCGCCGCAGGTGCCCGAGCTTTTTCGCCGACGTTTAGAAGAAAATTTACAACCAATTATCCAGGCCGGCACCTTGGAGCCCGGCCGTTTAGAGATGGAGGTCGCTCTGTTGGCCGAACGGTGCGATATTAGCGAAGAGATAGTCCGTACGGAAAGCCACCTGAGCCAGATAAGAGCGGCTTTGCAGGCTCCCGGGCCGATTGGCAGGCGGTTGGAATTTTTACTCCAGGAAATTTTCCGGGAAGTAAATACGATCGGCGCAAAGGCAAACGACCTCGAGATAAGTCATCTGGTAGTCGAAATAAAAAGCGAGTTGGAGAAAATACGAGAACAAATTCAGAATATAGAATAGGTGGAGGCAAATGGATAGCATTAAGTTGATTAATATCGGGTTCGGCAATATCGTTTCGGCACAGCGGATTATAGCCATTGTCAGTCCGGAATCCGCCCCCATCAAGCGCATTATCCAGGAAGCCAGGGATAGAGGTATGCTCATCGATGCTACCTACGGCCGGCGCACGCGGGCGGTAATTATTACTGACAGCGACCATGTCATCTTGTCGGCCATTCAACCAGAAACAGTAGCCCATCGCTTGAACTCCAAGGAGCAGGAAAGCGCAGTGGATGAGGAACCCCTGGAGTAGGAGATAAAGCATAAAAAGATGGTACCGGGGCTATTACTGGTCATTTCCGGACCGTCCGGGGCCGGCAAAGGGACGCTTTGCCAGGCTTTGCGGGAGGAAATGCCCGAGATCGTTTATTCTATTTCAGCTACTACCCGCCAGCCGCGCCCAGGAGAGGCCGATGGGAAAAACTATTATTTCGTAGATAAAGAGAAGTTCCAGGAGATGATTGCTGCCGGCGCTTTTTTAGAGTGGGCTTTAGTTTATGATAATTTTTACGGCACTCCGCGCCGGCCGGTAGAAGAAGCTCTGGCTGCCGGAAAGGATATTATTCTCGAGATAGACACCCAGGGAGCGGCGCAAATTAAAAAAAGTTTTCCGGAAGGTGTTTTTATTTTTATTCTCCCTCCAAGCCTGGCCGAGCTGGAACAGCGCATAAGAAAACGCGGTACCGAGACTGCCGAGGTGGTAGCCAGGCGTTTACAGGCTGCCCGGGCAGAAATCGCAGCGTTACATAATTACGATTACGTTATTGTCAACGATAAAGTCGAAGAAGCAGTTAAGCGCCTTAAAGCCATAATTATTGCCGAGAAATGCCGGCCGCAGCGGCTTAATTTGAAATTGGAGGGGTGATTATGCAGCAGCCATCCCTTGATGAATTGTTGAAGAAAGTTAACAGTAAATACGCTCTGGCAGTTATAGCCGCTAAAAGGGCCAGGACTCTTAAAGAAGGGGATTTTGAAAGCCTTTACCCCAAAGGGACAAAACCGGTAACTATAGCCTTACAGGAAATAGTTAATGGAAAGATAACTTTTGAATGGGGCAAAAGAAAAAGTGAATCTGCTCGCTGAGAAGAATATAATTCTTGGTGTTACCGGGGGTATAGCGGCCTATAAGGCTGCCGATCTGGCCAGTTATCTTACCCAGCTAGGAGCAAAAGTGCATGTTATTCTTACCAAGTCGGCGCAAGAATTTATATCTCCCCTTACTTTCAGCGCTCTCACGGGACTACCGGCGGCTGGCGATTTATTTAGCGCCGATTACGGTCCCTTAAAGCATATAGAACTGGCTACGGCAGCCGATGCTTTTTTAATTGCTCCGGCTACGGCCAATGTAATCGGCAAGCTGGCTGCCGGCCTGGCCGACGATCTTCTGACCACGACTGCTCTTGCCGTAACTTGCCCCCGCCTCTTGGCGCCGGCCATGAATGCCAATATGTATGCCCAGCAGGTAGTACAGGAAAACATCGCCTTACTCTGCCGGCGAGGGTGGGAATTAATCGCGCCGGAGGCCGGTAGGATGGCCTGCGGGGCCGTGGGCCTGGGGCGCCTGGCTGACAAGGACAAAATTGTGGCTTTTTTACGCCGGAGTCTGGGTAGGAAGGACTTGGCAGGGCTTAAAATTTTAGTTACTGCCGGGGGAACGCGCGAGCCTTTGGATCCCGTCCGGTATTTAGGCAACAGAAGTTCGGGCAGGATGGGCTATGCCCTGGCCCAGGTTGCCTGGGAACGGAGCGGGGAGGTTATTTTAATAAGCGGTCCTACGGCTCTCGTCCCGCCTTACGGTGTGCGCTTTATCCCCGTTACCACCGCCCAGGAAATGTACGAAGCTGTTATGGATATTTTCCCCGAAGCAGATATTGTTGTTAAGGCGGCTGCGGTAGCCGATTTCCGTCCGGCAAATCAGGCCAAAGAGAAGATTAAAAAAGAAGAGCATGAGATGTTGGTTCTAAACCTTGAACCTACCCCGGACATACTGGCTGCTTTAGGCCGGAAAAAAACGAGGCAGATTTTGGCCGGGTTTGCTGCCGAAACTCAAGATCTCCTGGCCAATGCCAAAGAGAAACTTAAAGCCAAGAATTTAGACCTGATTGTAGCCAATGATGTTAGCCGCCGGGGTGTCGGCTTTGAAAGCGATACCAATATTGTTACCCTTTTATTTGCCGACGGCCGGCAGGAAAATTTGCCGGAAATGGACAAGTATGATGTGGCTCACGCCGTATGGGATGCTATCTGCAGTTTACCGCGTTTTGCCTCTTTAAAGAAATAAAGGAGTGGTCTTGTGTGGGGAGATATTTCTTTACTTCTGAATCCGTCACCGAAGGTCATCCGGATAAGATAGCCGATAAGATATCGGATACTATCCTGGATGCCATTCTGGCCCAAGATCCGGAGGGCAGGGTGGCCTGCGAGACCCTGGTGAGCACCGGTTTGATAATGGTAGCCGGGCAGATTACTACTAAATGCTATGTGGACATCCCGAGGTTGGCGCGGGAAACTGTAAAAGAAATAGGCTATACGCGGGCCAAGTTCGGTTTCGACGGAGATACCTGTGCCGTGGTTACTTCTATAGACGAGCAGTCACCGGATATTGCTATGGGGGTCAACGAGGCCTGGGAAAAGCGGACTGGCGAGGCCCAAGATGAATTGGAAAGCCTGGGAGCTGGCGACCAGGGAATGATGTTCGGCTATGCCACCAACGAAACTCCGGAATTTATGCCCTTACCTATTACCCTGGCCCATGCTTTAACGCGACGCCTGGCCGAATTGCGCAAAAGACGTATTTTGCCGTATTTGCGGCCGGACGGTAAATCCCAGGTAACGGTCGAATATGAAGGCAACCGGCCGGTCAGAGTTACGGCGGTAGTAATTGCTGCCCAGCACCGGCCAGATATTGATTTGGCTACTCTGCGCGCCGAGATAATTGACGAGGTAATCCGTAAAACTATTCCGGAACACTTATTGGATAAACAGGCAAAGTTTTACGTTAATCCTACAGGCCGTTTTGTAATCGGTGGCCCTCAGGGGGATACCGGTTTAACCGGCCGCAAAATCGTGGTCGATACTTACGGCGGTATGGCCAGGCATGGCGGCGGCGCCCTTTCAGGAAAAGACCCGACGAAGGTAGATCGTTCGGGCGCATACGCAGCCCGCTACGTGGCCAAAAATATTGTCGCCGCAGGGTTGGCTGATCGCTGTGAGGTGCAGGTCGCCTACGCTATAGGCGTTGCCCGGCCAGTTTCCATTAGCGTAGATACTTATGGCACTGGGAAGATACCCGATGATAGGATTGTAGAGTTGATCCAGGCGCATTTCGATTTGCGTCCCGCTGCCATAATTCGCGATCTGGATTTACGCCGTCCTATTTTCAGCCAGGTTGCCGCTTACGGTCATTTTGGCCGCCCTGACCTGGACCTACCCTGGGAGCGCCTAGATAAGGTGGAGGTTCTTAAAGCCGACGCAGGGCTATAGCAGGAAGTATAGGGCATAGTCAAGCGGGAATACGGGTAGGGAAAGTGGAAAAGTTGGACGGCTGGGAAGGAGTCGCCGCTTCCCACCTCTCGACTTGTTCAGCACCTCCTTTTCTTCGCAGGTAGGGGTGCTCGGTCTTAAGGCTTAAGGCGGACTTCCCGGCCGACATCGGCCTACCGGCTGAATTGGTCAGCCGAGGGTTTTTATGCCTCTGAAAAATCGAGCCTTCGGCCTTGCGGCTTCGGCTACCGGCGGGGCCCCTTGCCTTTAGGCCGAGGTAAGCCTCGTCCTGCGAAGACCGGATACCGGTCAGACGGAAAGGGCTCTTGACGTTGCCTCCGGGCAGGTGTTATACTAAACCCTGCAAGTGCTGATGTGGCTCAGGGGTAGAGCAGCGCACTCGTAATGCGCAGGTCGAGGGTTCGAATCCCTCCATCAGCTCCAGGAAAACAAGGAATGGCAAGGGTTCCGGGGTTGGAAAACCTTGCCATTATTATTTTGTAAGCTAGTTTGGTCACGAATTGGTCACATTTTTAATTCCGAAGAGGTGCTCCTCCAGTAGTCGGGCCGCCTCTTTTTGCATACCAGGTAGGACATGGGAATAGATGTTCTCTGTCAACCTGGTAGTAGAATGGCCCAGTCTTTCGGCACTATCTTTTCTTGGGCTCCTTGAACTTAAAGCTGTCCTTTTTCTGCTGCTGCAAAGCCTGGGTGATATAAATGTGACCTTCCTTTCAAGATCCACGTTGTCCCAGCCAGGATCTCTCCCAAACGGGCCCCCGTAGTGAGGGCCAGGAAGACAGGCATGTAGAGATAAGTGCCTTTGACGGCCTCCAGCAGCACGTTCACCTGGTCGTCTCTCAGCGTCCGCACCCTTGAGGCCGCCACCTGTGCGGGCGCGTTTAACTGTTGCTTGCGCTTTCCCGGTTTCACCCGGTCTGCCGGGTTCTGGCTGATAAACCCCCAATCCACTGCGTAAGCAAGGGCCTCATGCAGGACCCGGTGGTGGTATGAAACGGTCGAAGGCACAATCCGGGACCCTGCAGTTTTTTGTTGTCCTGGCGTCCTTTTTGGTGATTAATTCGGCAAGTCGTTTTTCGGCTTCTTTTTTTATCCTGCGGATGGTGATTCATTTTTGCTTTCGTTGGCCAAACTGCTGATGTGCTTAAAAGCTATGAGACTTCAGGAAGAGGCTGTGGCCTAGTTGGCCAATGAAACCAGTACGCTAAAAGAAATGGCTTCAGGGCTGCAGGAGACTATAGCTTCCTTTAAAACGTAGACTGGTTGGTAATTTGTACACTTAAACTTAATCATGGCGGCGGTCGCGCACGTAGATGCTGCCCGGCTGAAGTTTGGCATATTTTTTCAGTTCGGCCGCCACCGCCGCCATTTCCAGGTGATTTTTAAAAGTGCGCTGGCGGCTGTCCACCAGGGCCAGGGAGACGGTCATAAGGGGGAAACACTGC
>JASUSV010000064.1 GCA_030445865.1 Clostridia bacterium | reverse complement strand
GAAGTCCGCCGGAGCTTGAGGCCGAGCGCTAGTTTGGCCCGCGAGGAGAATCCTTTGCGAGCGTAAGCCAAAGCAGGCTGAAAAGTGGGGATACGTCAGCCGTGAGATCCGATTTACCACCACTAACGCTTGAGGATTAAAATAAGTTGTTTATCTTCTGTTTTCAGATCTTTAAACTTTAATCCATAATCCGGTGGCGGCATTTCTATGTGAATTTCAGGCCCCGGCAGGAGCAGGTCCCAAATGGAGCGCTGTAGTTTAATGCCGGAAAATTCCAGCGACTGGGGACAAAAGGCCAGGTTGCGGTCCCCTGTTACCTTTAATGACCCTTCGATGCAAAAGTCCGGCCCTACGACCCCAAGCCTTTCATGGGTTAAGCGGAAACTTACTTTTTGGAGCTTATCGTTTCCCGCTAGTAAAGTTCGGTTCAAATTGGCTTCTGAAAATAGGGCCAGGACCTGGCCCCGAAAAAGCTCCACCTTTACCTCGTCGGGTTTTAACTTCGACCAGGGAAAACTGGAAAAATTGTTTAAGAGGTATTGTAGCGTCGGTATGGCTTCGGACCAGGCGGCATCTAGCGCTTGTAGCGCCTCGCTATAGTGAACCACTTCTTCTTTAATTTTAGCTAATTGGGCCGCGCGTTTCTTTTTAAGCTCCTGGAGTTTGTTTTGCTGTACTTGCAGAGCAATAAAAGTTTGTTGTAAAACTTTTTCCTTGTGGGTTATCTCGCGGCTTTGTTTTTGAGCTTCCTGGTATAAACCCATGTTTTGTTTGACGTTATTCAGGCAAAACTGCATTATTCTCTGGCAAAGTTCCCATCGTATAATAAAGTCGCTCAAATTTTGGCTGGAAAGGATGGTAGCTACGTACGAGTGGGTAGCTTCTTTTTGCAGGAAGCGCAGTATCCCGTTTAATTTATGGCGACTCTCCTGCAGCGTGGATAGGAGCAGGGCTTCTCTATGGCGGGCCGCTTCTAACTCCTGCTTTAAAATCTCGATTTCTTTTTGCAGTCTTAACGTTTCTTTTTCCGCCTGCTGCAAATTAGTTTCGATTGCCAGTAATTCCTGGGCCAGAGCGAGTTCCTGGGCCTGCATAGTCTCCAAGCGCTGGCGCAATCCCTCTTGGGGGGTAGGAGCGCCGGCAGAAGCAAGGGGCCATGTTAAACAACTCAAAGCCAGAAGAGCCAATATTAGGTAACGTTTCATGGCGGCCCACCTTAGAAAACTTTATGCCGAAATATTCGGCAAGATGGGCTTAAATTCCTGCTTTAATTAATAAAAAATGTAAAAAATTACCAATTAACATTCCCCCATTATAGAGGCCAAAATTCTTTCCGAATTGACCGGCCGTATTTTCCTTATCCCGCCTTTCCTGCTAAAAAACCTACGGCCAGCATTAATAAAACGAGCAGGTTGATTATTACGTAAGTATAATCTTTTTCGCGCCAGAAAACTACTACTGAAGCGGCTACCCGGAATACCGGAGTTAAAATTAAGAGAATAAGTCCAACGTCAATAACGGCATAAGGTTTGAGCTGTATCAAACCTTTCAATATTTCCCCCATCTTAACCGGGAAAAAAGGGCCCGCGTAGCCGGTCTGGCCGGTAAATAAAAGAAGGGCAAACCCTATAGCGATAACCAGGGCGCTTATGCCTACTCCTATTCGTAAGGACTGGCTGATGAGGTTTTCAATGGTGCTTGCCTGGGCTTCTTTGATATGAACCTCTTCGTTATTTACTGTATTTACTACCATGTTACTTACCCCCTCAAGCCTTTTATGAGCATTTCCAAGGAAATGTATAAGAGTACGGGTAAAAAGATTTTACGAATGGTGGCGTTTTTCAAACGCACCAGGAGTTTACTCCCCAGGGTGGCCCCTACGAGTACACCCAAGGCTACCGGAGCAGCGATAGAAGGGTTGATGTCTCCACGGGCGAAATAAATACCGGCGCTGGTCGCTGCCGTAACGCCGATCATGAAGTTGCTGGTTGCTGTGGATACTTTCATGGGCAGTTTCATGTACATATCCATTGCCATAACTTTAAAAATACCGCTACCGATTCCTAAAAGGCCGGAAATTACTCCTGCTACGTACATGATACTGAAACTTGGGTAGATACCGGTAGTTGTATAGTCTACCCGTTTACCTAAAACCTGATCATAATAGCTTCCCTCTAATTTTAGTTTTTGAGCAAGGGGATGCGCGACCACGCCTTCAGGCAATTCTATGTTGCGGCGCTGAAACATGGCCAGGGCGGAATACCCTAATACCAAGGCAAAGATGATATATAAAATCCTGGCGTTAATCAACCCGCTGATATAGGCGCCAGTGAGGGCACCGGCAGTCGTGGCAATCTGGAGAAACATGCCGATGCGTATGTTCGTAAGGCGGTCGCGCACGAAAGCCGCGGCTGCGCCGCTTGAAGTGGCAATGATTGAAACAATACTGGCGCCGATGGCGTAGCGGATATCTAAACCCAGGGCAAGCGTAAGAAAGGGGATGATAATAATGCCTCCGCCCAGACCCAAGAGGGCTCCAAAAATACCGGCCAGTATGGATCCGAGTAGAATTAATAGGCTAGTGGCTGTGCTGATCATTTATTTTCAACTCCAATAAGAATTTAGTAACAGTATAAGCCTTTAACTCGATTTAAATCAAGTAAAACAAAAACCCCTGTTTAATAAGACAGGAGCATTGCATTTAATTTTTTGTTTTTTTAAGGGATTAGCTTTTAGCTGCTGTGACAGCGCCAGTATTTTTGACATTCCTTTTTAGCCCCCACCCGGGCTTCCTACCCGGGCGGGGTTTAAATTCTGCCTTTCTGGTTCCGAGGCAAAATAAAGGGCCGGGCAGGCCAACAATACAATAACGGCGGCTAGATAAAAAGCCCCTGTCAGGGTACCGGTGGTATCCCTCAGCCACCCACTAACTAAAGGAGCTACCACTGCTGATGCCATGCCGGAGAAATTAAAAAATCCCATAGCCGTACCCATAAGCTGGGGATCTTTGCGGCTCATTTCTTCGCCTATCCAGGCCAAGCCCACCGGGTCCCAGACAAATTTTCCAAAAATGCCGTATATGATTAAGGTTAAAATTAAAGCTCTTTTAGATTGAACGCAGGCCAGCGCCATGATGGTTAAAGCTGTTATGGGAAAGAGAATAAAGCCCAGCTTACGTCGGCTAATATGGTTCATGAGCATACCTACAGTAAAAACAATGGGAAAGGAAACGGCTGCAATAAGGGCCAGGTACAGACCCGAGGCTGCTATACTAAAACCACGCTCCGTTTGGAAAAACGTGGGCCCCCAGGTAATAGTTACCCAAAAACCATAAAGGGAACAAAATTGCACAAAGCTGATTAGTAGCAAGTTTTTATTTTTCCAGGTCTTAACAGGGCTTGGAAGTTTTTTTCTGGAGGGCGATTTAGATTTCTCCGGCAGAAGCAATTGAAAAAGAAAGGCCAGGATAATAGTGGGAATAGAAAGTATTAGAAAAGGTATACGCCAGTTATGTGTCATAACATATAAGGGACCGGAAGTAGCCAGGCCTAAGGCAAGCCCCAGAGACATACCGGAATTAACTGCTGCTGCCGCCAGTCCTCGCCAGCGATCCGGAGCCTCTTGCATGCTCAGGCCATAGGCAACCGAACCGTAGGCCCCGGCACCGAAAGCGTGGAGGGCAATGGCGGCCAGGGTAGACCAATAGTCGTTTGAGATAAGGCTTAACCCTAGAAGGGCCAGGCCGGCCAGCAAGTAGGTCCCAATAAGGAGCTTCTTTAGGCCGATATAATCCCCAACAATACCTGCCGGCGTCTGCATGGCAACATAAACTAGAAAATAGGTGCTTGTTAAAAAACCCGTCATAGTAGAGGAAAGGTTAAATTCGGATCCTATTACGGTTAGCAGCGGGTAAAGGGTGGTACGATCAGCGTAAATTAAGGCCCAACCAAGGCATAGTAAAACAACAGAAGTTTTAAAACTTGAATTGGGCAAGACTTTTCCTCCTAATAGCTGCTTTGCCTTGAAACTGCTTCCACAGTATACATAGTAAAGGATGGAACCGAAGAAAACAATACCTTAAAAGTAAGCGAAATATCTTTAACAGCGACCCCTGCTTGACAAACAGGTGCCGCTTTTACTATAATGGAGCCACCGGGGCGTGTAGCTCAGTTGGGAGAGCGCTAGAATCGCACTCTAGAGGTCACGGGTTCGAGTCCCGTCACGTCCACCAGATATTTTAAATGTGGGCGCGTAGCTCAGTGGGAGAGCGCTTGACTCACATTCAAGAGGTCGCAGGTTCAATCCCTGCCGTGCCCACCAGTTAAAGCTAAGAGCCGCAAGGGTTTCGGGGTTTGGTAAGTGAAACGAAGCGGTAAAAAACGGGAATAGTTCACATTTAGTTCACCGACAACTCTTGCGCCATCTAAGGCCGGTAAGTGTAGTTACCGGCCCTTTTTATTACACGTGCTAAAAAGAATGGCGTTGAGCCTTTCCGCCTCCCGGGGATCGATAACCTCCGGGATGTGGTGGTGGTACACCCGGTAAGTGAACCCCGCGTCTTTATGGCCGAGCCAGGCGCTGACCTTCTTCACGTCTACCCCGCGACGGAGAAGGGATGTGGCGAAGGTGTGTCGCAGGGCATGGAAATGCGTATCCCTGGGAAGGCCCGCTTTTTCCAGGACGGGCTTAAAGTACCGGTTCAAGAGGTTTTGCCGTCCAGCTCTCTGCCGACTTCATTCGCAAACACCAGCCCATTATCCTCATATAGAGAACCGTGCCGTATACGATTTCAGCCTTTTGCCGCCGTCCGCCGGTTCTGAGAAACCGTGGAAGAGATACTAAAACTCGCCGCCAACTACGGCTTCCCGATGGTTATTGCCTTCTACCTCTTGATCCGCCTGGAGCCGATAATCAAGGAGCTCCAGAAGTCAGTCACCGTCCTTACTGTGGTGGTGGCCCGCCAGGGCGGGGTGGACTACGAAGAGGCCAGGAGGCTGGTGGAGGTAAATGGCTTTAGGAAGTAGGGACAGGCCCCGCCGGGAGAAAACTGGCGGGGCCTGAATGCAGCCCATATTCCGCACCTCTTCCCGGAAGGCTTGAAATGTGTGGATTGTGCACCTTAGCGCGATTTACTCCCAAGGTCACAAATCCAGTATTCATGCGACTTTCAAGCGCTAGGTACGGAAGATGAAATCAATAACGTGAACGGAACGGTTATCATCAATATTAGCTGCCGCCGCAATTGCGGGGATGATGGCGGCTGCGGTAAAGTTAAGCCCTTTTGAGGCGGGAGATGCCGGCCCAAAATTGGAGATGGGTAGCAAACTTTTATAGACGCGGATAAACGGCACGAAGGGTAGAATTTTAGGACAGGGCGGGCAGACTGTCAGCGGTGTAGAGGTACAAGGAGAAACAGGCGCCGCGGCCGGGAAGAAGGCCAACCGGCGCTTTTCACCCCGGCCGTCTCGCGAATCATAGTTTACGCGCTTCGCTTTTGACCATTTTTGACCGGTTTAACGGAGGGAGAAAAGTCTTTCAAAAAGGTCTTTCTTGTCTCGATTATATTTATCCAGCAGGCGGTTGGCGGTGTTTAGGTATCGTTCGGCTTCCGATAGAGCCATGCTGGCCCGCGTCGCGGTCCAGGGGCTTAAAAGTTGCAGCGCTTCTAAAATCTTGGCATTCCCGCCGTAAAAATTCTTGAGCGATTCCAGGTAAGTCGTGCGGAGTGCTTCCACCTCGTTAGTCTGAGGATAATAGGAACCCACTTGCCGTTGCAAATCATCTAAAATACTTAATATGAGAGCCTGGAGCTGAATCGCCGCAGCGGTGTTCCCGTTAGAAATGGCCGTATTTACTTCGCCCACTAGTTTAACAAATTGATTATGCAACTTCACCCATTTTTTGTCTTCTTCTAGGTAGAGCAGGAAGTCGTCTTTGACGCCGAAGGGGGGTTTTGCTGCTACCGTAAAGTAGTAGTTTATCGGCAGGGCAAAGTTTAACCCCAGCCCCTCTCTCACGCCGGAAAAAATTATCCCGACCACTTCGCCGTACATGTTCAAAAGCGGGCCGCCGCTGCTCCCCGGGAGGACCGAGGCGTCGGTCTGCAGAATCCTTATTCCAGACCTGTCTGGGTCTACCTCGCTGATGTCCCTTATGGCGCTGATAATGCCCTTGGACGCGCTGTACCTTAAGCCCAGCGGGTGCCCTAAGGCGACGACTTCATCCCCGCGCTCCACTTCCAGGTTATAATGGGGTATGAAGGTAAACGCCTCGCCGTCTACCCTAAGGATGGCGATGTCCAGATACGCGTCGAGTTTTTCTATACGTGCCCGGTACGTCCTTCCTTCAAAGGTTGTCACCGTTATGTCCCGCGCGCCGGCTACAACGTGGGCGTTGGTAATTATTTCGCCATCCGAGGACCAAAAGAAGCCGCTGCCCTGGCCCCTGTTGGTCTGAATCAAGACAACGGCGGGCTGGGCGATTTCTACTACTTCGCCTACTGAAAGTACCTTTGGCTCCCTGTATGCCCCCTCTCCCTCCGGCCTGGTGATCGATACTGTCTGTGTGCTGGCGTCCCAGTGCACGGTATAACCCAATGCTTCGGCGATATAGCGGGCCGGCAGGTAGGTGCGGCCCTGCGCCTGTTCCGGCGCTACATCCATAAATTTACTCAGGCCGTTAACAACTATTACCCGGTCGCCTACAGCCATCTGGATTGCCACATCACCAGAAGTCAGGCGGATAACGCCGTTTTCATAAACTATGTTTTTTCGGTTAGGCCGCACGCATAGGCCAGGTACCGCACAGGCACAAAGATCCGGCCGTCTTTCATGTAGGGCTTCGCGTCCATAATATGCTCCTGGCCGTCAACCATGTATGATGCGCTGCCGAGTTGAAATGAGGCCGAATGGTCGGCCGCAGCCGTGGCCGGCAGAAAAACGAAACTAAAAACCACGGCCAGGATGAAGCCAAGACCGATAAAGCACCTGAGCCCGGGCATTTAACCCCTCCCCTTCCTAAAAAGAATTCCCCGGCCAGCTCTTCAACTGCAAAGGGCCGCCTGTGGCGCTTTCCCTTCTAAAATATGCGGGACCATCACAACTGACGCCTACCAACCACAACTTAGTAGTCTAATTCGCCGGCCACTTACATTTTCCCTTTACTTACCAGTCCAGGCCAAAAATTTTTATGTCTTCGTAGACCCTCGCTCACGCAGTGGTAGGATTTCCCTCCGCTGCCATTAATGAATAACATTTTACCTACGTTTGAACTTTGGTTACTAAATTTACCATTTATTGCGGGTATCATATTTCGAGATGCCAGCCTTATTAACCTCATTAAGTCTTCCATATAAAATGAAGGGTTTTCCGCGCACAGGTAGAACAACTACCATTATGGTCAGGATATTCACACACCTACTTCTTATCCTCATACTTTCTTTATCACTTTTAACCGGCTGCGGTACTTCTCCAGTAGGAAGTTCGTCGGTCGGCACCCCAGGCACGGCGGCTGATGAAACTCCTGCTACGCCTACCCAGGCGGCGGAGGTAGGGAAGCCTGCTTCCTCTCCTCCGGACGCGCAGAGTAAAGCTGAGGCTCAGGATAAGGCAAAAGAAGCGGTTACTGAAAGCGCCGTCAAAACCCTCCCCGCCGCCGTCACCAGCGTCGTAGACGGCGACACCGTCTACGCCCGCCTGCAGAACGGTAAAGAGGAAAAAGTCCGCTTCATCGGGGTAGATACGCCGGAGAGCACCCGCGAGGTCGAGCCCTACGGCAAAGAAGCGGCGGTTTACACCAAAAAGCGGCTGGACGGCAAGAAGGTCTACCTGGAGCTCGACGTGGGCGAGCGGGATAAGTACGGGCGGCTGCTGGCCTACGTGTGGCTGGAGCAACCCAAAGACAATTCCGAGGCCGAGGTGCGGGCCAAGATGTTCAATGCCGAACTGCTGCTGAACGGCTACGCCCAGGTGATGACCGTACCACCAAACGTGAAGTACGCCGACCTTATGGCAAAACTTCAGCAGGAGGCCCGGGAGGCAGGCAAGGGCCTTTGGGGTGCGGCCGTAACCGCGCCCGCTCCCGCGCCGGCCCCAGGCGGTAAAAGCAGCAGCGCGGCGAAATAAATCGGTAACTCCAGCTCGAAAAAGTTCCATTATCCAGACTGCCGGTAGGCAAAGGAGATAAACCCGAAAGAACCGCGTAGAGTTTAGCACGCGAAGTGAAGCAGTAAACGCCGGCTGCCAGCTGTGTAGTAGAAGATCTTTTTTGCTGGGAGCCTTTCATGTCGCTAATAGCGGTACCACGAAGGAAGAAAATGGCATTTTTGAAGGAGCGATCTAAGTATACCAAGGAAAAAGATTTAGGAACATTTAGAAGTTGTTTTCAATGAACTGCGGATTAGCAAAAAGAAGGAGGGTTAATCAGGAATGAATTTGGAAGCGGGGGACATAGTAAGCGGCCCGATCTTCCCCGAACCGGTTAAAGTGGTAGCCGTCAGGTCTATTGGCCCTACGATGATCAAGATAGAGGCTGTCGGTGTTAATTCAAAGAAATACTACGACCCCGTCCTAAGCCCTGCTGAACTGGCCGCTATTACCAAGTCCTCCGAACATCGCCTTGAGTTTACAGGTGAAGCCGAGCATGTATTTCTTTTCCTGGAGGGTATGCGGATCCGTAATGCCTTCCAGTTCGATCCACTATACGGCGTGAGCGTCTCGCAGGTTGACCCTCTACCACACCAGATCGAAGCAGTCTACCATCACATTCTTAAGAACCCCAGCATCCGCTTCCTTTTGGCTGACGACCCCGGTGCTGGCAAGACCATTATGGCCGGGCTCCTGTTAAAAGAGTTGAAATACAGGGGTCTAGTCAATAGAGTTCTTATT
>JASUSV010000063.1 GCA_030445865.1 Clostridia bacterium | reverse complement strand
AGTATGGTGGGGGAAAAGAGGTTTGTAAACATAAATGAAAATGGAGTATTTGCGTTTTCCTTAATCTTATCCGGGGTTTTAAAGTAAAAAGAGAAAGCTACAAAAGCTAGTCCAGTAAGTGTAGCGGATATTTGCGAAATGGCAATTAACAATGTATTTACGGTAGCATCCATTTCGTGTTACCACCCCTTTTTATCATAATAACATATTGCAGGAGGGTATAAATAATGTTTTTTAAATCGTTAAAAAGATTGCTGGCTAAAGTTCCTTTATGGAAAGAAGCAATAAAAGAGGAAGACGAATTAATGTTTAGTTTATTCATGTTAGCTGTTATGATAGGCTTTACCTGGATAATATTTCAAGTGATTAGATAGAAGTAAAGTAGGACTCGGCATGCCACCTTACAGGTCCGGACTTTTCTTTTGTCTCTTCACCTTTCCTCATCGGATACCCGGAAGAAATTCAAAGAAAATAGCCGCACCTGCTTTTTTGCCGCTTCTATAGCGGCTTTTTCTTTTTCTATAGGAGGTGATCAAAATCGTTTTAGAATTTCAATCCCATGACTGGAAGGCCGAGATTGAGCGCCAGCGCATGAAAATTATCGATGAGCTAGCGGCCCAGATATCACGGGAGCATCCCGAGATATTTTCTGACCAGCTAGTAGACGAGGGGTATGCTGCGGCGGAAATAGTTGTAAAAAATTATGTCCTGACCCGCAAGGATTTGGCTCCCAGCGAAGTTGAAGGGGTAATAAAAGCGATTATGGGCCAGGCTACAAGCTACGGGCCGTTGCAGGAATTTTTTGTGGGCAGGGAAGCCAAAGAGATAACGGAGGTGATGGTTAACCCTTCAAAGGACGGTCCCAGGGTGTTCTATGGCAAGCACGGGAAGTTGCACGACGCGGGAAGGGGGTATTTTAAAGACAACGACGAGGTGACCCGCTACTGCCAGAAGATATGTGAGGACGTGGGGAGGCCCTTCACCGAAGACGCCCCCATAGTGGACGCATGGCTGAAGGACGGCAGCCGGGTAGCGGTGATGGGTTACAAAGTAAGCCCATTGGGTACGGCCCTGACTATAAGGAAGTCACCACTATTGCGGCCGCCGATGCCTCTGGAAAAGCTGGTAGAGTATAAGATGCTGCCCCCGCTGGCGGCTTCCATGATGGTAGATCTTTTGGTAAAGGGGCACGCCAATATAGGCATCTTCGGGAGGACGGACAGCGGCAAAACCACCTTTGCCCGGTCCTTAGCCCAGCATATTGACCCGCAGGAGAGGATGTTTATCGCTGAAACAAGCTTTGAGATGTACCTGCCGAACCTGCCCAATTGCATCAATCTGGTGGAGCTGGTTTACGGCGATAAGACGATAGTGGACATGCCCCAGCTATGCAAGACCATGAACAGGAACAACCCTGACCGGAGCATAGTGGGCGAGATCCGGAGCAGGGAGATTATTGCCGCCTCCCAGATAGCTTCTTCAACTTCCGGTGGGTTTTGGACCACGGGCCACGCCGGCGATGTTAATGATTTACGGACGCGGTTATTCGGTATGTTCCTGGATGGCGGTGTCCAGCTGCCGGTAGAATTTCTCGATGAAATCATCAGGTCGATGTTTCACTTTCTGGTTTTCTTAGATAAAAGTTTCGACGGTGCTAGGACTTTAATGTCACTTGTGGAGGTGACGCCGGAGGGTTATAGGACAATTATCAGGTATGATACGGAAGCCTTTGCTGCTTCACGTGGTAAAGAGCGGCGTTGGATTTACGAGAATACCGTTACGCCGGAAAAGATGGGTAAGCTGGCGTTCAGCGGGGCGGAATTAAGGCCGGAATATGAAAAGGTACCTGAAAAGTACCTGGATTAAAGGAGATGGTAGGTTGCTGGCATTAGGGTTGTTTTTAAGCCTCGCGGTATTGTTTTACGGGTTAACCGTGGGTGAGTTTCCCGAAGTGGACAGAATGAAGGATTTCTTTAAGGTGTATGGGAGCGCCGCCGTAGGGGCGGCAGTCATGTTTATGGTAGGAAGTATTTTATGCGGCACTCCCCTGGGAGGGGTGGTCTGGGCCGTGTCGGGATGGTTTATCCCGGGATGGTTGATGAAGATGCGAGAGAACCGCCGCAAAGAAAGACTGCGGCAGGTGGCGAAAGATATAGTCGTCGCGGCAGGCGGGATGTTTTCCGCCAATTTGATGACAGGGGAGGTGATCAAGACCCTGGCCGAGCGCATTCCACCGCCTCTGGGGCGAGAACTTGCGGATATCAAGGCTCGGCGGGAACTTAACGCCTATAATACCTACCCGCAATTGTTAAACGGCCTGGCCGAGAAGTATGACTTGATGGAAATAAAGGCCATGGCCGCCGTCCTTGCTGCGGCAGAACGTGCTGGCGGGCCTGCGGCCGCCGCTAAAGGGTTGAAGCAGTTGGGGGCCGCCCTGCGGTTGAGGGACAGGCTTATCCAGGAGCGCAAGGTGGCGACCTATGAGTCCCGGCTGGCGGCAGTAGTCGTAATAATGATCCTGGCCGCAGGGTTGTTGTTCGACGCGACGGCGTGGCGGGAAGCCTATGCCGGGTCGGGGAAGCTCATCCTCGTAGCCGCTTCGGCCTTGATCACCGGCATGGGGTTATTTGTCGTCAAAACGTCGGAAATGCGGGATTTGGAATAGAAAGGGGTGATAATACGCTTGCGCTAGGTCTATTTATTTCGCTCTTAGGCTTGATGCTGTTTTTATTGATACCGGGCAAAGAAGACGAGGTATCGCCGGCTGAAGTTGCAACAGGCACCATAAGGAGAAAGATCAAAGAACAGCTAACAAGCGGTCGCAGGGGGCAGATGCTGGAAGCCGTAGGCCGCGCCGCCGGCGATGTGGTTAAAGCCGGCATCATGAGCGGCGCTGGACTGGGAGTCCTGGGCCTCCTTCTTTGTTACGGTTTTATGGGTGTCTGGGCTATATTACCGGCTCTGGTTCTGTTTGCGGTTGGGGTGTTCCTGACGGGGTTCCTGGTGGAGAATGAATTCAAAAAGTGGCAGGGAAAAGTTCTTGAAGGCATCCCCAGCCTGCTAAACTTCATTCCGGCTTTCCGCGAAGTGGAAGGGGTCACGCCGAGGGAGGCGCTGGCCTTAAGTTTGCCTTTTATCCCCAGACCGCTACGCGACGAGTTAAAGCGGGCCCTGGATAAGATCGCCAGGACCGGCGACGTAGTTGGCGCTTTCGACGAACTGGCGGGAAAAGTAAAGCATCCCCTGGTGGATGCCGTATGCTTCCGGTTGGCAACGAGCTGGACGACTACGGCGGGAGGTGATATTTTTGCTGATTTGAGCGACCAGATGGCCGGGCTCAAGGAGGAAATGGCCGCCCGTGCCACTACCGGGAAGACTGCGATTTTTGCTTTAGTTTGCGTTCTGGGTTTGATCGGGATGGCCCTGGAGTTCGGCTACCCGGGCGTTAAGCTCCTGTTATCCAGGCTCTCCGGGGTTTTCGGAAGTTGAGCGAAGCCTTGCTGGAAAAACCTAAAGAAGGGAGGCATGGTTATAGGTAGGGTAATTGGGGTATTGGTGGCCGCGCTGATATTCCTGATGTTTCTATTTCTGCTGTTTTGGGTGCTATCTTCGGTTAAGTCATGGCTGGTTTAAAGAAGCCTAGAAATCAAAATTGTTTTTAAGGGGGAATCGGTAAATGATTATGGCTGGAGTCAAGAAGATCAGCCGGTGGGGATTAAAACTGGTCCGGGATGAACGAGGCAGTTTTGATCAGCTGGCCTGGTCCATTGGTTCAGCGGTCGTTGTCGTAGCGATAATACTTATTTTAAGAGCTGTGGCTCCGGATACCGTTTCTAACCTTTGGAGCGCGGCCACCAGCTGGATCAGGTCGAGCTTTGGTTTTTAGCGGGGCGAGAAAGGATGCTGGAAAAGGTCATAGCCCTGATAGGCGGGCTATTTTTTTTATTGGGCTTCGCTTTGACGGCGGGATTGTTCATAGCCATGATCGGGCAGTGGTACATGCTGCAGAGCGAGGCCCAGTTTCTGGCTGCCAGCCAGGGGCGTTACGGGGGCTATACGGTCGAGGCGGACGCGCAGCTGAAGGAATTTGTCCAGGAGCATAACCTGGACAGGTCCAAGCTCAAAGTGATCGTGTCCGCCCCTAACGCTCCCAAGCCCTGGGGGCAGGCGGTGACTGCGGAAATAACGTACCCCTTTGATTTCAAGGTAGGCAGCTTCATCAAGCCCTTTACTGTATCTTTGACCGGTAAAGGGGAGGCCGTAAGCATGTATATACCCGGAACTTTGAATGTGGTCTACACTTCGCCGTAGGTGGATTTTCATGGGTGTTAAAGGTCGTGATATGCTTTTATGGCTTTTCTGGGGCGTAACCATAATGAGCCTGGCGTGCCTGCTTGGCGGGTACGTCAGGCCAGGTTACTTTTTTTTCGCCGGGCAGGTAATCCTGGCCGTAATTTTGTTTTACTGGCGATACTTGACCAGGAAAACGGCGGCCAGGATGAGCAGTAATTTAGGACTTAAAGCTGTAGGTTTAGTTCCACTGCGAAGGGGATGGGTAGGATTTCTAATATGGTTAAGCGGCCACCGTCTTGAAGGGCGGTGGATAAAGGCTTACGAAGTTCATTTACTTCCCAGGGCGAAGAAAACTTCTTTAACTTCTTTCCTGGAAGAGATGGCTGCCGATTTGGAGTTCTTGAAAGCAAGGATGCCGGGATGCCTTTTCATGTGGGAGACTTCCGCCCCGCTACCGGCTTCTATCAGGGAGTATGTCCTGGGGCAGGCTGAGAGAGGAATGGCTATTTGGAAAAAAGGACAGTGGTTCCCGGGGCCTCCGGGGGCGGGAAAGGATATTAAGAAAAGCAGGTGCCGTTACGGATGCGTTATTGTTTCGTAAAAAATAGTGAAGGGAGGGATAGCGGGCTTCTGGCAGAAGCCTGCAGTTAAATTTGAGCAGAAAAGCAGGGATAGTGATCTCTCTTATCTTGGCGCTTATTTTTACCGCCGCCATCCTTGCCGCCGGCAACGGCAAATACCGCCAGGCGACAAAAACGGTGGAAGTGGTCAAGACGGTCAGGTTTATACCGGCGGGAGAAAGGATAACGGCTGACAGCATTACGACCGTCAGAGTGCCTGAAAGCATGGCTTCCGGTTTGGCGACCAATCCTAAAGACCTGGAGGGAAAAGAAGCTAAAGTATCCTTGTTGAAAGACCAGTATGTCTGGAAAGATGCCGCAGGTGAGCTGGCGGCAGGGCCGGGGATGGTGGAAGTATTACTTCCCGTAGACCTGGCCGCTTCGGGGGCGGTATGGCCGGGAGAAAGGGTCAATATCCATATCGCGGTTAAAAACAATAATCCCGGGAGCAGCGCCCCGTCGCCTAAGATTTGCGAGAACGTCCTGGTCACCAAAGTTTTGGGACAGGACGGAGTGGAGATAGAGCCGGGAAAGACAACCGGCTTGAACCCCACAACGAACAAAGTGCCCGTGGCGGTAGGGGTTGAGGTGCCTAAAGACGTCGAGGACGTCCTGGTACAGGCGGCGGCCAACAAGACGGTCTATTTGGTGAAGGTGCCCGGCAGTGCGTAAATTGAATTTGGCTTCCTGGCAGGTTTTATCCCCGTCAAAATTGTTGGGCCTAAAGCCTGAAAGCGACTTGACGATAGAATGGCCCGGATATGAAGACGGCCAGTACCGGGACCATTTGACCGGCCTGCCGAACCGGAGAGCCTTTGACGACGCCCTGTCCAGGGCGGTAAAAGAAGCCTGTCGCCAGTGGGCTTCCTTCGGCTTGATCATGATGGACATTGACCATTTTAAAAAGGTTAACGACACTTACGGGCATCCTGCCGGCGACAGCGTTTTAAAGATATTCGCCGGCAGGGTATTGGCTGCGGTAAAAAGCCAGGATTTCGTCGCCCGTTACGGCGGCGAAGAGTTCGCGGTGATTGTCACAACCAGCAAGGCTTTTGAAGTTGGAGAAAGGGTGCGCCTGGCCGTGGCGGTGGCACCCTTTTCTTTGGGGGAGGGTATGGCTATGAACGTCACGTGTTCATTCGGATGCGCTTTATTCCCTGAAGACGCCGATACGGGTGAAAAGCTGCTGGAAGCAGCGGATAAAACCCTCTATGCCGCCAAAGAAGCCGGGCGAAATCAGGGGAAAAAATATCGGGAGGAGATGGTTAAGTGCGGTGTTTGATCTGCGCCGAAAACGATGTTGCTGAAATGATAAAAAGAGACCTGCTTAAAACCGGCCTTTACGATGGATGGGAGTTTTTGACCTGCGGCGACGTCCGGGAGATGTTGAGTTACTCTGGGGAGAGGCCCGACATACTGGTAGTGAGCAGGTTTTTGCCGGGCATGGACCCGGTGGAGTTATTGGATCGGATGCCGGCGATGTTCCCGGCCAGCCATATCGTGCTGCTGGTGGGCAGGGTGGATGAAAAAGGCCGGAGCTATATCAAAGCAGCGGCGAAGCGAGGCCTTATCAACGTGGTGACCGGCAAGTTGCCGGGCGACCGGCCCTATACCCTGCTTGAGGCCTTGACGGCCAAACGCGAAGGCGAAAGTATACTTGAGGATGAAGAAGACGGGGAAGAAAATGACGAGAAAATCGCCGGGAATGGCGGGTTTGACGACAGCGGGGCGTTTGGAAATGGCGACTGCGATAAAGAGCCGGAGGAGACCACAAAAGCCGGGGAGCCTTTTAAAGCCCTTTCAAGGCAGGAAAACAAGATAACCGGCGCTTGCGCGAATGCTGGCATATCCGAGAAGTCTTCCCGGGGAGATGACTTCGACTTTATCCTGTCCAGCGTATACGAGACTCCGGAAAGCGGCCGGGCATCTTTTGGGCGAGAGAGCTCCCGCGAAGCCGGGATAGGTATGCGCGTGTCATCTCCGAAGTCTTCTCCGAGGCGGGGGACGGGCTTTCAAGGACGGCCCGCGAGGGACGTTTCGGGACGGGCTAAAAACGTTACCAATTTTGCCGGGAAAGGGAGAAGTATATTGGTCCTCACGGCGGCCAACAAGGGCGGCGTGGGGAAGACTACGGTTGCCATAACGCTGGCCGTGGCCCTGGCCCGCGCTGGGATACCGGTGGTTTTGTGGGATCTTGACCTGGGCGCGCCGGATGTGGCGACGTTCTTCGGAATTAAAAACGTGCCCGGAGTAGAAGCTCTTCCCGGAAGGGAAATTCGGCATCAGGTTGTCGAAAGCCTTCTGGTGAACGTAGAAGAAAACCTGTATGTTTTGCCCGGCCCAATGGACAAAACGCTGCCAGCCTTTGAATCAGGGGAAATAGCCGGGATAGCCCAAGCGCTGCTGTCCATGTTCTCGGCGGTAATCGGGGATACGCCGCCGGAGTTCTGGACTAAAGGCTGGCTGGAAGAAATATTCCCTATGGCTGATAAAGTTCTGGCCGTGGTAGACCAGTCCAAGTTTTCCGAGGCAGAGACGGCGGCCTACGCCCCTTGCCTTATCAGCATGGGCGTGTCGCCGGAGAAAATAAGCATAATTTTAAACCGTTTCAGCCATAAGCTGCACAATGCCAGGACGGTAGAAAAATATTTCTGTTCCGGCTTTAAAAAAGAAGTCCCGGCCAGGATACTGCCGAAAGTGGTGGCCACCATACCGGAAAACTGGGAAACTTACGCCCAGAAAGGTTACAAAGGCGAGGTCGCCGGTTTGGAGGACGCCTACAGTCAGTGGCACAACCTGGCGGGTGAAATAGCTTCTATGGCCGGTTATAGCTACAGCAAGCCTGAAGTGGAAAAGCGGGGCATGTTTAAATTTTTTAAGAAGCGCTGAAGGAGAGGGTAGAGATGGCCAGTACCGGACTGGAAGCCAGGCTCAAAAAGATGGCCGAATACCTGGATGCCGAGGCCATCGCCGCCGCCCTTAAGCTACCAGTAGAAACGGTTAGCGATATCCTTGACGGCAAGGCGGAAATAGAGACTGTACCGGCAGGGAAACCTGCCGCGCCTGCCGTGGTCCAGGTCAATTCCGCCCGGGTGGCCTTCAGGCAGAGGGTCATAGCCGTCTGGCGGGCCAAAGGCGGCGTGGGTTGCACCGCTGTTGCTTTATATCTGGCCTGGCTTTTAAAAGATATGCTCCGGGTGTTGCTTATAGATTTGAACCTAGATGCCGGCGGCAGCGACCTGTCTTATTACCTCGGCCTGCCGGAATACCCCCACCTCGGGGGCGCTGGGTATGGCCTGGAGACAAGCCTTATCAATGTCCAGGACGGTTTCTACGTCTTGCAAGCGCCCAGGAGGGCGGACGAGATAAAAGTTAGCCAAGGGATGATAACCGGGATAATAAATGCCGCCCGGCCGGCTTTTGATGTGATTATCATGGACCTTCCCAATAACACGGAAGAGCATGTGATTGAAGCCGTTAGCAACGCCACGACCATGGTGTTTGTGACCGCCGGAGGGGAGCAAGAATTGCTGCGGATAGCCTTGAAAATAGTTGAATTTAATAAAGAGGAAAACCTCCTTGTGGCCAACGGCGGCAAAATTGGCGCCGGGGCTGCAAGGGAGATAGGGGCGGATAAAGTTGTAAGTATCCCCTGGGATGGAAGCCTTCAAAAAGTGCTGGAAGGAAACGGCCGCCCCCAGAAAGGCAGCCCCTTTATGGAGGGAGTGGAGGCCTTGAGGGACATCCTTTATGAACGTACGGGCCAGAAAGGGGGCATCTTAAGAAAACTCTTTTTGCGGTGAAAACGCAAAAATAGGGGAAATGAAATTGATGCAAGATATATGCAGGTTCACTCTGAATTACCATAGGTTTTTTGAACAAATCTTATTATACTACGCGCCGAAGGAAATAGCATGGGTGTTGAGGAAGCGTAAGCCAGATATGAATTCTTTGTCTCCCCATCTGCAAGGAGCGTTTCTTCTAGCACTGCCCTTTGAATAACCCAGAATACTGTGGGGGTGGTTAGCAATAGCCCTATAAATATCCTGCCCGAAGCAAGGCTTATTCCTAGATGAAGCAATATGTATGCAAGATAAATAGGGTGCCGTACTAATTGATATGTTCCATCGGATACTACGGTTTGCCGCTCTAATATTGCCGGTTCAACATGGAACATTTCGTTAAGGGCAAGGAGAGAATGTAGATGCAAAAGCAATCCGACGTTTATAAGCCAGTAAGTAAAGCGAGGTATAATCCCCCTGTAGGTTGTAATAAACAATGCCAAAGTGCATATCAGACCCGAGATAAACAGGGCAGAAACCCACCATT